>CAZDDA010000140.1:0-6130 GCA_964504085.1 uncultured Thermotogae bacterium
TGAGTACGAAGCCCCATTTGTTCCTTCCTTCGATGACCGGAAGGAATCCCCCCACTCCGTTGAGGAGGACAAGCCCGATAGGGAATGACAGGACCCAACATGTAATCTCCAGGCGTTTGAACCAGCGATTCTTCTTGCCGAGATATCCCATGCCAAAACCGACGGCGACAGCAAAGGCCACGCCGAAGGTCCATCCTCTGGTGACCCACGGAAACGGGAGAATCGCCAATACAATCGATGCAATGCCAGCGGCCGCGGAAATCCGGCGGATCAGGCCGCTGCGAAGCCCGCTGCTCAATCCCAGCAGAAAGGCGATGATATAGAGGCTTGTCCACACCCGCCACATTTGTTCTGCCGGGTAGGTACCGACAAGAAGGATCTTCAGGTTGGCGGGAATGACCTCCCATCGTGCCCCCAACGCCCATTTTGCCAGGCCGAAGATGAGTACGACGATCAGCGCTCCTGCCACGATGGTGAGTATCGCATTGAACCAGCTGCTGAAGAGATTCTGCTTCAGCCAGCGGAGAACGGGGATCCGTTCGCTGGGAGGCGGAAGCTGGTTGCTGGTTGAATGGAAGGTATGTAGATCGTCGGCCATGGTCAACGCTCCAACAATTTGATGCGCCGGTTGTAGTAGTTCATGAATACGGAGGTCAGTAGACTCATTGACAGGTAGCTGCCCATGACCAGCAGGATCATCTCCACGGCGCGTCCGGTTTGGTTGAAGATGGTTGTCGCCACGTTCATCAGATCGTAGTAACCGATGAGGATCGCCAGGCTGGAGTTTTTGGTCAGGTTGAGATACTGGCTCGTCAACGGGGGGATGATGACGCGCAGCGCCTGGGGCAGGATCACCAAGCGCAGCACCTGCGTACGTCGTAGGCCCAGTGCCTTGGCCGCTTCGGTCTGGCCCTTGCTGACAGCGGTGATCCCCGCACGCACGATCTCCGCGATGTATGCCCCGGTGTATGTCGACAGGCCGAGGACCAGTGCTACAAACGGTGTCGACAGCCACATTCCCCCCTCGAAGTTGAACCGCTTCAACACAGGTACATCGACGGACAACGGATTGCCGGAGGCCAGAAACCATCCAGCAATGACAACCAGGAGGAGAACCGGCATCGCCCATACGATGGGAAACCCTGGTCGATCCGCGCGTTTAAGCTGGACACGCCGGAAGAAATAGACGACGGTCGCCAAAACCAGCCCGCCGATGAGATACCATGCCCACGTGCCGAACGATCCCGTCGGCACCAGCGAGGGAATGTACAGGCCCCGCCGGCTCAGAAAGACAAAGCCGGGCAGTCTGATGCTGTCCCTGACCAAGGGTAGCGCGGTCAGCATCACCGCGAAGTAACAGAAGAACAGCACCACGAGTAGGGGAATATTGCGAAGCGTCTCTACGTAGAGCGCAGCAAGCTTCCGAAGGAGCCAGTTGTTTGACAAACGGGCGATCCCGACTAGCGTTCCGATGACCGTTGCGAGTACGATACCGATCACTGCAACCCGAATCGTATTGACGACCCCGACCAAGAACGCATACCCGTTGACATTGGTCGGGTCGTACCGCAGGCCCTCTGAGATGGGGAAGCCCGCCGTGTTGTTGAGAAAACGAAAACTGATGTTCAGGCCGGCGGTCTTAAGGTTCGTCTGCAGATTGTTGAGCAGCCACCATATTCCGGCAGCGATGACCGTGACGAAGAGAATCTGACTTACCACACGCAGGACCCGAATATCGCGCCAGAACGGGATTGCATGCGAGGAGGCGACCTTCTTCCTCAACACCACTCCTTAGCGCACCCCAAGAGGTGAGTACAGCCTACCCAAAGGTGGCCGTACTCACCGACTGTCTCTTTTCTACCCTACAGGGTTGGAAACACCTACCGCCATGCGGGGCAGTAGATCAACCCACCGTTGATATAGAGATCGTTGAGCGATCCGGCTCTTGTGATGGCGAGCCCGTCCGGGCCCAAATGGCGTTCGTAGATCTCGCCGTAGTTACCGACCTCTGCAATGAGGTTCACGGCCCAGTCTTCGGACAAGCCGAGCTTTGCCCCCATTCCGCCTTCCAATCCGAGGAAGCGACGGATCTCAGGGTTGTCGCTCTTGAATGTTCGAACGTTGGCCTGAGTGATGCCGTGCTCCTCAGCGAAGAACGTGGCGAAGACGACCCACTTGACGACGTCGAACATTTCGTCCTCGCCGTGGCGGGTCAAGGGTCCCAAGGGCTCCTTGGAGATCGTATCCGGCAGGATGATGTGATCGTCCGGATTCGCCGCCGTGGTCCGAAGCGACGCCAGTTGTGATTTGTCGCTGGTGTAACAGTCACAGGCTCCGGCGTCGTACGCGCCGAACGACGCTTCCGTCTCCGCGAAGACCTGGGTCTTCAGGTCCAACCCATGCTCTCGGAACGCATCGGCCAGGTTCCCCTCGGTGGTCGTCCCCGAGGTCACACAGACCGTCGCTCCGTCCATGTCCTCAATGGAGTTGATGTTATCGGCCTTGCGGACGATGAACCCCTGTCCGTCGTAGAACGTGGTGGGACAGAAGTTCAGTGCCAACTCTTTGGAGTCGCGGGTGAGCGTCCACGTGGTATTGCGAATCAGTACGTCGATCTGGCGAGTTTGCAGTGCGGTGAGGCGCTCCCCGGCGGTCAGGGGAACAAACTCAATGTCCACACCCAATGCCGCTGCAATCGCCCTACCGTAATCGACATCGAACCCGCTGAACTCACCGGTGGCTGCATCCAGGGCGCCAAACCCCGGCAACACAGCGTTTACGCCGCATATGAGCTTGCCACGGGCCAGCACAGTTTCCATTGTGTTCTGCCCCATCACGCAGACGGGAATAAACAGCGCCAACAAGACAGCGACTAATAGCCCTCTTCTCACGACAACCTCCTTGCAGTTTTCCTTGAAGCACTTCAAGCACCGAGTTCGGTTGAAACGTCTATTCAACTATCACCCCCTTGTTCCTCAAGTGTCGATACAACGGGTTTACCTCCCCTATCATAAGGATTGCGCGTTCCGCCGCACAACCAACCCAATCCCGAACTCTTCATGATAGCATATTCTAACCACCGTGCCCAACTGCTTGGCAAGTGTACGTTTGCACGAACTCCAGGAATGAGGGCAACGACAGCCAGCATCACTCATCGAGTTGCCTCCCGCGATGGGAAAGGACTATCCTTGAGACCAGGGAGGTGTAAACATATGTCGAAAACAGCATCGGTGGCCGTTGTCCTAGCGGCCTTGGTGTTTGTTCCCACGTTGTGTGCCTTGGCTCAGGAAACAAGCGATCCAGTTGCCTACGGAATTCTCGAGGATCTGGCGCAGGAGAAACGTGGCGAACGGCTGATCTCAGGGGTCGGACTGATCGCTGGCGGGCTGGTGATCGGTGGGATCGTCGTTGCGATTGTGCCGCCGCCGGACAATCTGTGGATCGGGGGTCTTGTTGCCGGTGTGGGTGTGATCCCCGGCGCGCTCGTCCTGGCTATTCCCTCCGACGCAGAGCGCGCGTTCAATGACGTTGCGAGCGCCGCCCCCGGCGAGCGGGAGGAAAAGGCCGTATTCGCGTTGACAAGACTGGCGGGTGAGGCAAGGCAACGCCGGTTCGTGACTGCCATTGGGTACGCCGCCGCGGGACTGGCGAGCTTGGCCTTTCCATCGAGCCTGCAATTCGTCACGGAGTACGATTGGCTTTACTCCACCCTGACCAACCTCGGAATGGCGGTCTACACCGTACTGATCCCGTCGCGAGAGGAGCAGGCACTCCAGACCTACGAACGGCTCGTCGCCGCAGGCGGCTAGCTAACGGTGGTCTCGAAGTGAGGGATTTTCAGACTCGCGTAAGAGGCAATCCACTAGGTGCACTCTGGCCCTGCGGCGTTGCGTAAGAGTCTAGGAGACCGCGGTCGCGATTCCGTGAAAGCCGATGAGTACAAGACCCATACGGACGGCGGTTCCCAGTCCGGAGGCGATGGCAAACAGCACGGGACGATCTCCCACGAGGGCAAAGAGGTACAAAGAGAGCGTGTCGGGAAATCCGGGAATGCTTAGCAGCACGAATACCGCAAAGACCCCGTAGCGCCGGACGAACCGCTCGCTCCAATCCATCACAACCTGAATCCAGCGATAGCGATTCACCAGGCGTTGAAAGCGCTGCGTGTCCTTTGCTCGGTCTCCGAGGAAGAAGACGAGATAGGAGCCGACCGTCTTGCCGGCCACTGCAAAAGCGAAGATCCAACCGATCGGAATCCAGGTGTATCCAAACACGGGAATCTCGCTCGGCGTCGGTAGAATCACCGCTGCGCCGACTTCGTAGAGGAAGATCAGAAAAAGAGCCCCAAGGACATTCATGGTCGCACTGTATCAGGCTGCCGGGGGCCGCATCAAGGAAACGACCACGAGTTTGAGCCTGTTGCAGGCCTCTTTTGGGGAAGTCCAGCGTGGTTCACGGCCAGAACCTCGGCCGCGGCGGACCCATGCGCGTTAGTTGTGGTTCGGCTGTTTTCCAGAAGGGATTTCGACTTCGATGATGTGATCCGCCCAAAGGGATTCAATATCGTAAAACTCGCGCGTCTCGTGCAGAAAGACATGAATGACGATGTCCCCGTAGTCGAGGACGACCCACCGGCGTTCGGAGAGCCCCTCCCGATGAAGCGCCTTGCACGGGAGTTTCTCCATCAGATTGGAGACGATCGCCTTGATTTGAACGGGGTTATCTACCTCGGTAATGAGGAAATAACTTGTGGGAATGGAAACGTCGCGCAGATCAATCGCGACGATTCTGGCTCCCTTCTTCTCTACGATGAGGCTAACCGCAGCGTGGAGGAGAGTCTCCTCATCCATCCCCAACCTCAAACCCTGCACCGACGATCAGGAGGAGGTCGGTCTCAACAGGAACCATTGGCTCTAGCGCGGTGTAGTGCGGTTCGAATCGCTCGGGAGAGACCACGACTGCGTTGCTCGGAAGTGCCTCCAGCAGCATGTACGCCTTTGCTTCCTCCTTTAGGAATACTATGTACGTCATATCATACGCGAAAGACTCGGCATTAGCGATCTCAGTGATCTCGAAATCGCGCTTTTGCAGATACTCGGCGGTACTCCTGCCAATCAGCCGGACGCCATTTCCATTGAACACCGACACGCGAATCCCCTCCGGTGTTAGCAGATCGATCCGTTTGATCAACTGGGCAACCAGGCGCTCCATCTCCACCACTTCAGGTTCCAGGTACGCGACTTCATTGGCCACAACAGAAATTCCGGGGACCGTTGCCGTCCGCAAACCGCTCACATCACTTCTGTACAAGAGCTCTGCAAGATCATACAGGTCAGTCAGAGACAGATTGGTCTGCAGGTAGGGATGAATGGCCCTGACCGTTTTTTGTATCGATGTGGGGTTCTGTTGGAGCGTCTTCTTGAGCGCAGCAGACGTCAGTTGTTGCTCTCGTGCGACGCGGTTGAGTCCGCCTGTTTCGTCTGGGTAGCGGATGAAGGCAAGGGCAGTTCTTCCATCAAGCACCTGGGTTCCCGGTTGGATATCAATGTGCAATGGCGGTACAGCGCTCTCATCGTCGTAGCGCACTGCCTTCTCAACTGTCACTGCGACGCCGCCGAGTTCAGCGACCAGTAGCTGCAGACCTTCGGAGTCGATAGATATGAAAAACGGAACTTCGATCCCAAGCAATGCAGAGACGGCTTCGCGGGCTCCAGTTGCCCCCGCGAGGGTGTGAGTCTCGCCCAACGTGGAGAGAGTGCCATCGCCAAGTTTCACCCGCAGGTCGCACGATAGCGTGAGCAAGCAGACATCGCCTTTCGGTCCTATGCTGAGCAGGGTCATCGAATCAAGGAGGCCTACTCCCTCAATGGTGTCACAGCCAAGCAGTAGAACGTTCGTTAGTTCTCCTTGTGCAATGAGGCGTTCGCTCTGGCGCTGGGTCAATAAGTAGCCGCCGATGATGATCGCCACAACTACTGCAACAGCGCCAACGGCGATAAGGATCTGCCTACC
This sequence comes from uncultured Thermotogae bacterium, assembly GCA_964504085.1. Lineage (GTDB taxonomy): Bacteria > Bipolaricaulota > Bipolaricaulia > UBA7950 > UBA9294 > CAZDDA01. Next base: position 6,013 of record CAZDDA010000140.1, read on the forward strand.
CATCATTTTCCCCCTCACGCAAGCCAACTTTTCGACGCTATCACAAGGGGCGGGGAAAGTCAAACCTGGCAAGAGCAAGGCGATCGGAGAGCAATCACTTCCGCTTTTCTCGGGTTGA
>CAZDDA010000141.1:0-6081 GCA_964504085.1 uncultured Thermotogae bacterium
AAAATAAAACTCAGAAAAAGGCTTCACTTCTCGGCATCTACAACACTCTCGCACCCCGGCGTCCACGTTAATAAAAAAGTTTTCTGGGGGTCCCGGGTCTACCCCACCGTGTGTTTTCATGCGATTTAAAGAATTTATACAATCCTTACACCGCGATATAGGCTTTCCATTTGCTGTATGAAACTCGTCAAAAGATTTAACCTCACGACAAACAGAGCACTCTCGAACTCTGCTCTCTCGGTCGATCAAATAGACTTCCCGCTCCCCGGGGTCCACCCCGTCATGGTCTCTTAGCCGCCCCTCCAGGTTCTTACACTTCCTGCACCGGCTATCCCGTACATCCCTTTTCTTATCCTTGAACGGGAAATCAGAAAACGGCTTCATCTCCCCACATACAACACAAGTCCTCTGTTGGTTCTCCCTGTCAATGACCCCCCTTCTAGCACGATACCCCTCGTCTCCATGCCGTTTAATCCGGCGATCCCGGCTTCTACACTCTTTGCAAAGCTTCCGATAGTAAACCTTGTCGCCCCTAGAAGTCGACACAAGCTCATCCAACAGCTTCTCTCCCCCACACACCTTGCACACCTTGGACTTTGGGTAATAGCACTCAGAACAAAAAGCGCTTCTCCCCGCCCCCCTTTTCGGAAACTCCCCCAAAGGCTTCACAACCCCGCACTTCTTACATTTCTTTGTTTCAATACCCGACATATTCTACCTAGTCTACCACACAGAAATCAAGAAGTCAAGCACCTACGCACCGTACACTGCCACAGTCACCGTAGTTTCAACCGCCAAAGCAGCCGTCACAGTCAGCGCAGCAACCGCCGCACCACTCATCAAGATAAAGCCGCCATCGGTAGTAGTACCTGTTCCGTCACCAATAACGTGACTACTTCCGTCCACCTTGAAAGTACACTGCTTGTCACAGCCTAAGTATACCACGTCCCCAGATGATACAGTATCCAGCCCAATCGTGACCTCACCATCCGTGGAGTCAATCTTGAGGGTCGCCGTCTTGGACTCATCATAGTCCCGGGTCAGGGTAGCTGAGCCGTAGTAAGTGACCGGGGATCCGATATACAAACTCGCCGAGGGACCCGACGACGCGATCGGAGCAGTAATCGTTCCGGTGATAACACAGTCTGCCATGTTGTTTACTCCCGTGTTTCCTGCAAACTAAAGCTAAGACCGACCGCCAAGGCGCCGGCAACCAAAAAACCAATACCGAACCAAAGACCCGGTGATCTGTACCAAGCCGTTTTTTCCTTCAAAAGCCCCTCGTAGTGCTTCTGGTCGGCAATCCTGAGCTTATGCTCCGCTTCGTAGTTTTCCTTGAATTTTCCGGCAATTTCGTCTACAATTATAATTTCCAGCTCAAGAATGGAAATCTTCTCGTCCTTGAGCTTCAACTTGCTGTCCAACAACCCCAGCTTTCGCTTCTGTACCTGAAGATCCTCGACGTCCAACAGCAGCTTGGTCGCTACTTCCTCACTGAAGAAAATACCCTCAGTGCCCTCATAGGTGATGACCGCACGGTCGATCTCGTCGGCGAAAACGCCAGTGACGAAAAAGAAGCAGGTCAAGAAAGCTAGAAACCTCTTAACCATTTATTACACATCCCTAGAACCACCCCTCGTCCAGCAAGTCACCCTCGCTGTCGTAGAGGCGGTACTTGCACGTCCCGGCGTAGTCGCGCGACAACGACCACATCTCTCGCGCCATGACCGACACGTCATCGGGTACGGTATCGGCGTAAACTTCCTCGCTCTGCTCGTTGGGGCCGTTGCTCATTGCCAGCGTGTAGACCTCCTCGTCCTCGCTCGACAAAGGCGGCTCCTCTTCTAAGGATCCCGTACCCGGACCTTTAAACTGAACCCCCGGGTCGCCCCCCTCTCCGCCCCACTCTTGCCCACGAAGCGCCCGGGAAAGCCGACGAAAACCTTTGTTCGAAATACCTTTGAGTTTCATTTTTAGTACCCCATTTCTTTAAAACGCTTGGACTTTTCCTCCAAGCTCATATTTTCAACAGCAGCCTTTCTCTTGTTCAACTGCTTGGTTTCATCTTCCAGCCTGCCGTCGATCGCTGCCATACGCTCGTCAACGCCCCTGAGCCGCTCTCTGACAGCTTCTCGCTTGCCTTCGAGCCTCGCTATGTCTTTCTCGTTCTCGGCGATTCCCAGGGCAGTCTCAGCACGCTCAAGCGCTCTCGACTGCTTACGGAACACCAGCACGGCAACAACACCGGCAATAGCTCCTAGAACACCCAAGATAACTTTCCAGTATTTCTTAACCCAAGCCCAGAATTTCTGCCATTTTGTCACGCTAGGTCCTTTGCTATGATTTCATGTACTGGTTAAACAGCATGAGAACACCATCTTCATTTTCTGGAGTCGTGTTCTCCGCAAGCCAAGCGTTCCGCCATCTCCAAAAATCACCAAGCATATTATCAGCAATAGCGGAAATTTCTGGGTCAAGCGCGCCACCCCCGGCTAGCTTTCTCGCCAGCCGTTTCAACCCCTCGTCTGAAATACCGCGTTGAAGTTTCATTTTAAGACCCCTCACTGCACTTGAGGACATCTTCCTCAAGCTCAAAGATTTTTTCAATCAAGTCCTCCACCGGCTCCCCGCTATCCTGCAAGATGTATAGCTCGTTTCTAAAGTCATCCACGAGATTGAGCAACGCCAGATAGTGCTCGGAAGCTTCTGGGGAATCAAACAAGCTAGGCATCTTCCTCCCCCGCAAGGCTCTCTCGGTACTTGTCCAGGTCAACACCTTTCTTCTCGACCTGAGCAATGAGATTCACCTTCGACTGCAACGCTTTGGTAACGATGCTGTAAAGCGTCTGGCTAACCGTGCCGCACGCCATGCCGTACAGCAGTTGGAGCTTCAAGCTGTCCTCGGGCAACAAAAACCCCATAACTGCGCCGAGAACGGCGGGGGCGAAATACAGCAAACGAAGCCCCCACGGAGTCTTGAAAAACTTGGGAAAAGACTTCTTGGCTGCGGTGAGCGCAAACGCAATGACCAAACAGATCGCCACGTAGGGACCATGAGTCATAAAAAGGTCAACAAAATCCATAGTATGCACCTCTTACAGCTCGGGAGCCGTACGGCTCAAGAAAGTAACGTAAACAGTCAGAGCGGACGCCTTGGCATTGGTCAATTCTACCACAACAGGAAATCCACCGAGCCCGATGTCCTCACCGCTGGGGCTGGGACGCACACTCCGCAGATTCACCGGAAGAATGTTATTATCGGTGTAGATCCTATGGGCAATCTCCGTGCCACCACCAATCGCCGTGGGACCCGACTGGGACACACCGCCGGCATGCGTAGCAGCTGAATCGAACGGAGTTCCACCCGCCCAGTTACCGCCGTAGAACACCTGCCAGGTGAGATTACCTGCGGCAGTGACCAAGCCACGAGTCGACAGGTAGATATTGACATTCTGAAAAGGCGCTCCGCAAGGTGCGTCCCAAACCCGCGCGGAGGGCGCAGCACCACCCGCAGCAGTAAGCTCCACCGTTCGAATAGTTACTCTTGAATCTGACATTTTTCAATAACTCCCCAGGCGGACGAGATGAACCTCGACACCTGTAGTATACAGTGTCCCTATATACGAGTGTAAACGATAAAGTGTCGGAAAGATAAAGCGCAAGAGATAAATTTGACGTTCTACCAGCAAGAAAAAAAGTAAAAAAAGTGACAAACAGGGGTTGACACACCCTAATTCCGGGTTTACTCTGTAGGTGTAAGGCAGGGAACAACACAACGGGAGGATAAGATGGCTGACGAGAAACAAGTAGCGCGGTTGTTGCAATCGGTTCCGCAGTGGAACGCATGGCGGGCGCGGCACGACGTGCTCGTTGATCTGGGCGGGGCCAACCTGGACGGGGCCGACCTGGTTGGGGCCAACCTGGGCGGGGCCTACCTGGTTGGGGCCAACCTGGGCGGGGCCTACCTGCGCGGGGCCAACCTGCGCGGGGCCTGCCTGCGCGGGGCCTGCCTGCGCGGGGCCTGCCTTGCCGGGGCCAACCTGACCGGGGCCTACCTGACCGAGGCCAACTTGCACGGGGCCTGCCTTGCCGGGGCCAACCTGACCGAGGCCCGCGTCTCCCCGCCCGCGCTGCTGTTCGCCGCCTGGGGCGCCGTGTCCGACGACCTCTGCCGCGATCTGATGAGGTACGACGCGGCAAACCACCCCGATGGGGCAGCGGCGTTTCAGCGGTGGGCAGACGGTTGCGGCTGTCCGTACGGGGCGACGCAGTGGCTGCGCGCTGCGAACTTCACCGAGCGCCGCAAGTGCTGGGAGCCCGGCCCCGCGCCGTCCGCGCTGGAGCTGTGCGAGCGGCTGATCGCGGAGAAATGCACGGCCGATCGATAGCCGCGAGGGTGCACCGGGGTTCGACCCCCCGGCGCGGCATAGGGGTAACACAACGGGAGGACGATACGATGAAAATCATCAGAGAATGGAAGGACAACGGGGACCGGGAAGAAATCAGCATGAAGGAGCTGCGAAGCAAGCTCGCCGGAAACTACAAGGACGTCAACCTGTGCATCGAGAGCATGCTGGGCGGTTGTCCCGCGCAGACGTGCTTTGCCCGCTACTACATTGAGGACGCGGAAACCCGCAGCCCCCTCGGACACGAACCGGGGTGCAACTGCCTCGAAGATCAGCTCTGCCGAGTCACCAACAAAGACCGCTAAAACTTAGCTACTCCTCGCCAGGAACAAACCCAACAGGTTCACCCTCGGACCCGATCTCATACACAGGCTTCAATGGACGAGATTGTGAGTTAATGTCTACCCCGGAAAGCTCAAGCACCGGACAGGCAAAGGTCAACTGCGCGGTAACAAACCCGTCGTCCACCCCCAGATTGATTGTACATTTCTGCACATACTTAAGCGGAGTTCCGTCATGGTTGTAAATCTTCGTCCCATTGATCGTCCCGTCAGATACGATCTTGATAGACTTACACATTGAAATTACTCCTCATCGTCGCCAGAGTCCTCAGCGGATGACCCAGCAGCACGCTTCTCCTGCAAGTTCGCAGCCCAACGCTTGACCGACTTTGGGGCATGAATCAGAATGTAGTCGATGTCCGCCCGGGTGAGGTCGTCTTCCATAACCTCCAGCTCCTCCTTCAGCGCCCGCACACTGAGCTTATCCGGCGCCGGGGTATCCGGGGAAGCCTGCTCGATCACGCCCACCACACGAGGCGTCACGACGTCCTGAGCGTCCACCTCGTCTTCCTCGTCGGGGAGATTGCCGGCGTTCGCCGCAACCTTCTTCATCGCCGCCAGATTATGCTCCTTGTCGGACTCCTCCGAAATCTCGGGCACGATGTGGTCCATGAGCATCGACTGCTCCTCGAACGCCTTCTCGATCTCATCGTCGATCGTGGTCTTGTTGGCATCCGCCAATTCCTGGAAGATAGCCATCGCCTCTTCCTCAGTGAGCACCTGGAGCTTTGCCGGTCGCCTATTGAGAATCGTCTTGAGATCGTTGGAGTTCTTGATTGCATCGAACGACACGAACTGCGACAAGTTGATCGGCTTGCGTGAACGTGGCAGACACCTTCCGACGTATACGCCGGGGGCGGTCATGAACTGTAGGCTGATCTGAGTCTTGCTGATGTTCTGAACCCAAATATCGGATTCAGTTTTAAACAACTCGGTGAAACTGACATAGCTACGCTTTCGCATTTTTGCCTCCCTTTCGGAGTGTTCGCCGATCACTATCCGACCTTTCATCTGGATAGTGAAAGGGTTGGTTGTGAGGATAAACGCCTTACCCCGTGCAAGCAGACTTCTTGCCCGCGCAGGGTGTGTGTAAGATACGAATTCACGATTTGGTCCAATGACACGCACAGAATGCTTCGAGTCCTTGACTGTGCCAGGATTCGACATCTTACTAACGCTGGTATCCCAGGAAAAGACCGAAGTATTGATGCATTTTCATCCCCGTTTCCGGGCTCCTCTTGCGAGGGTAAAAATTGCCCCCCCGGTTTTACCCGGGGGAGACTTCTAAGGCAGAAAGTTAAGTGATTACGATCACTTAGCCCCCTTGGCACAAC
>CAZDDA010000142.1:0-6071 GCA_964504085.1 uncultured Thermotogae bacterium
CTTCGTCATGAACGTCGAGGCGTTCTCCACGATCAAAGGTAAGGCGGCCGGCGAATGGATGGCCAAGAACCTCGGACCAAGGGGCTTGATCGGAATCGACGAGAGCACAACCATCAAGAACCACAAGGCCAAACGGACCAAATCTTTGGTTCAGCTGGCCCGGGGCTTTCGATACAAACGCATCATGACAGGCTCTCCGATCACCAAGGAGCCCATGGATATCTATGCTCAGGCCGCGTTCCTCGGACCTCGGCTCTTGGGCTACGATAGTTACTATGCTTTCCAAGGGCGGTACGCGATTACCCAACGTCGGACCATGGGCGCGCATTCGTTTCAGCAGGTCGTTGGATACCAGAATCTGGATGAGCTGACACAGAAGATCGACACGTTCAGCTACCGGGTGCTGAAAGAGGACTGCCTTGATCTTCCGGACAAGACCTTTACCGTCCGGTATGTCACGCTGACAAAAGAGCAGAGGCAGATGTACGAGAAGCTGCGGCAGGATGGGTTCTTGATGCTGAACGAGGGTGACATGGTGTCGACCCCGCAGATCATCACCCTCATGTTACGGCTGCAGCAGGTGATTTCCGGCCATCTGATGACGGATGACGGGGAGCTGTTGACGTTTCCGTCTGGGCGGATCGAGGCCTTGAAAGAGGTGGTGGCGGAGACCAGCGGAAAAATCATCGTATTTGCGCGGTTCCGGCACAGCATCAAACAGATCAAGGAGGCGTTGGAGGCTGAGTACGGCGAGGGCTCCGCTGTTACCTACTTTGGTGACACCACAGTGGAAGCAAGAGAGCTTGCTGTCAAAAACTTCCAAGACCCTGCCGCCAAAACCCGGTTCTTCATCACCAACAAGACCGGCGCCTACGGCATCACGCTGACAGAAGCGTCGACCATGGTGTTTTATGAGTCGGACTTTTCACTGGAGGTCCGACTACAGGCACAAGACCGTCTGCACCGGATCGGTCAGAAAAACCCGGTGACGTATATCGACCTCATCGCAGAGGGCACGATTGATGAGAAGATCGTGGAGAACCTGCGCAACAAGATCGACATGGGCGCCAAGGTCCTCGGAGAAAAGGCAAGGGAATGGTTGACTCTGAAGCCGAAGACGTAGGTCTCCACACCCCGGAAGAGAAGATGGCGTACTGGCAGATGTGCCGGATCGCCATCGACCTCAAGAACAAGAACCTGACCAAGGCTGAGGCCTTGGAGCAATTTTCCTACTGGGCGGAGCTTCCGCCCAGTATCTCTTGGATGCTGCTCAAACCCATGGCCGCTGAGCGCATCGACTACCTCCGCAAAGCCTTCCCCGACTGGATCACCAAAGACAAGGAGCCGACCTTTGACGACGCATCAAAAGCAACACGTGCTGGAAACCTTGCTCAGCGAAAAGACGCCGGCGTGGATGCGGTTGGAAGAGATAGCAAAGGTTACTGGGATCGATATCGAAAGCACAAGGACGGCGCTGCTTGAGCTGCAGGAGGACGAGCTCGTGTTCTTGCGCAATGGCTGGTACACGGCATCGGCCGTGGCCCGGCAGGCGTTTGGGTGATCAGCAACGACCCCTTTTTTCGGCCCGCCCAGCATAGAACCCGGCATCAAAGATCATATCCACCAGCATCCGGATCTGTTCACTCTCGGAAAAGGCTTCGTGAAAAGCGATGTCTTTTTCCATGCTGTCTATTATTCTTTTCGACAGCTTAAAAGATTCACCTTCGCAGCCGCGTGCTTTCATCAGAGACAGCCATTTGTCTCTGTTCTCAGAGACGGCAGCCGCTATGTTAGACGGCTTTTCCATTACACGGGTTGGCCCTGAACGATCTGGCGATGTGCCTCGCGGATCAAGACGCTCAGCTCTCGGGCCATGGACCTTTGTTCTACGTCCGCCAGCTCCTTGAGCAGGGCGTGGTCGTCGACCGGCACTGCGACATTCGAAAACCGGGGCTTTTCTTTCTGTGCCATGCTGCACTCCATGTACATTTATGCTATCTTGCGTTATAGGACACTTGTTTGCAGGATACAAGCTCATGCGTAAGATCGACACTGTAGTGGTGCATTGCACGGCCACCCGCCCCCAGTGGTGGGCTGGAAAATCAGCTGAGGAAAAGGTCCGGGAGGTCCGGGATTGGCACGTCTCTGGCAACCGATGGTCGGACATCGGCTATCACTACCTGATCGATCGAGATGGCACCGTGGTCCAAGGACGTCCGATTGAGCGGGCTGGGGCCCACGCCATAGGGCACAACGCAACAAGTATCGGCATCAGCCTGTTCGGCGGCCACGGGTCCAGCCGCAACGACGACTTCTACGACAACTTCACGATCGAGCAGGAGAACGCACTTCGCGCCCTGATCCAAGAGCTTGAGGCCAAGTATCCGATCCACAAGATCATCGGCCACAACGAGGTGAGTGCCAAGGCTTGCCCGGGCTTTCAGGTTGGACCTTGGCTCAAGCAGCGCCCTGTACGTACAAAAGCCGTACAATCCAAAACTGTGCAGGCGTCAGCTGCGGCCGTGGCCGGCGGCGCTGGGACCGCGGTCAGTGCAATCTCGGGGCTCGACCAGTATGCGCAATATATCGTACTTGGCTTTGCTGGTTTGGTTGTCCTTGCTGCTCTTTTCATCATGCGCGAACGGCTGAAAGCTTGGGCCGCTGGGTGGCGCTGATGCTTGGCCGGTTGCAGCTATACGCCATTGGCGTAGTCGCCTTCGTCGCCGGCCTGCTCGGCATTTACTTCAAAGGTAAGAGCGCGGGCCGGGATGAGGTCGAGAACGAGCACAACGAGCAACGGCTCAACGCCATGCGCAAGGCAAAGGATGTACGCGATGAGATCATGGATGATCCTTATTTTGTTGACAGGGCTCAGCGCTGGGTGCGCCCAGATCGAGACGAGTAGCTATTGCGATATAGCCTCGCCGCTATATTTCGACGACAGCCGCACTGTCATCTGGCTTTCCGAAAACGATAATATGCTTCTGCGCGATATCATCATCGCCAATGAAACATGGGCCGCGCTATGCGATGGCAGGACCTCTCTCTGATAACGCACCACGCCCTGACCGGGCGCGATTGTTCGTGGTGTGCCTATGCTTGGACCAAGCGTCTCGAAAGAGGCTGGTCCCCGCTCGTTTTGTTGGCAGGTAAACGCCACTGCCGGCGGAGCTGGCTTCGCTACTTCACGAAACGGTGATTTTGTGTCATGGTTGTTGGGCAACCAGCAAAGGAACATGACATGTTATTTCGAATACTGTCCCTTGTGACCGTCTTGATTTCCGCGAATGTCGCGGCGGCGTGGACCGTCGAGGACATGAACCGCACTATCAACAGCGCCAACTTTATCGTGGGCGGCGGGTGCAGCGGCACGCTGATCTCTCTTGAGCACCGTTTGATCCTGACCAACCACCACTGCATCGGCGCCGCCGTGCGCCTTCGCACGAAGACCGTGACCGAGGACGACGGCACGGTGATCAACAAGCGGGTCGAAGAACTTCGTGACATGGATGTGTCGCAGCGGATGTACGAGGACTACCGCCTTGTCGGCGAGGCCAGTTACAAGGCTGAGCTAATCGCCCGTTGGAAAGAGAGCGATCTGGCCCTGCTACAGGTCCGGGCAGAGCTGCCCAACTCCATTGCCGCCACGGTCTTCTCCGGGGACAGCGTGCAGCGCGGCGAGGAAGTCACCGTCGTAGGCAACCCACTCGGCCTTGACGCCACTGTGACGCGCGGTGTGGTGTCGTCCACGAACAGGATGTTCCGTGTTGGCTGGGCCGATGCCGAGGTGCCGTTCATCCAAGTGGATGCGGGTATCACCGGAGGCAACAGCGGCGGCGCCCTGTTCAACGCCTCCGGTCATCTGATCGGTGTTCCGGCGGCCGCCGCACCGGGCAACGGGCACCTTGGTCTGGCCATTCCGTTCTTCCAAGTCCGGAAGTTCCTCGATGACAACTGCTGGTCACAGGTGTGGAATGAGCAGGGACAAAGCCGAGAGGATTGTTTGTCACCCGACGACGGGGCTCAATGAACCCCGTCTTCCGGCCCCACTGACAAGTCCAGCGCAACTGCGGTCTCGAGCCCGACGACCGTGTCGATCGCCAACTCGGTCAGTCGCTCCATCGTGTCTACGTCCTCGGGGTTGCAGTAGTTCTGCAAGATCGATGCCAAAAGGCTGACAATCTGCTCCGTTGTCATGGCCGGCGGTGAGATGGAGCCCATTGCCGCCATGAACGCCAAAAAGTTGTCGTCGCTTAGCGGTTTAATCCCCTGTTTTACGAGCAGAGAATATGCGGATTCTTGCGTCATTGTGGAGCTCCGATGTGGCAAGGCCTGTTCTCTGCAGTCGGAAGAGCAGAGCGAGGGCGTTGGGCTGCGGTATCTTGAGGATGAAGGCTAGGTCGCTGGCGGTCAAGCTGCCTTTTCGGAAAAGAGCGCGAGCTGCGGCGAGCAGTTTTTCCGGTGCCATACCCTTGTTGCTCTGCCAAGATTCCTTATCGCCCACCCTCTGGGCCTGCAGCATGCGGGCGTTCTCGACGATCGCGACTGTCGACATCTGTTTTCCGTACATTTCCTCAGTCATTCTTCCTCCATCAATTCGTTTACCTTGTCATGCAGCTGGCGCACCTGCTCCATGGCGTAGTAGTTTTGGGTATTCAAAAACTCCAGCTCGGTCGCGAACCATGCCGGGGACTGCATGAGCAGCCCCCGAGACAGCATTACATGACAGCGCTCACAAAGTTGGACGTTTGGCGGTGTCTTGGTACCGCAGCCTTTGACGACGCATCGGGTCATTCTTTCTCCTAAAAAGGTGGCTCTTGGTCCTTGGATGCAGGGCGCCAGACCACGCTGACGCCATGCATTGCGAGGATAAAGTCCTCAAGGTTCATCGGCCACATCCGGAAAGTTCTCCATGATTGTGTCCATGTTTTTCTCCGAGCTTTCGACGACAGTCCGGAGAAACTTGATCGCGGTTTTAGGGTCGCCCAGATAACCGGTAACGATGGTCATGACGAACGCAGCAAGGGTCTCCGGCTGCATCTCGTCGGGCATTTCGTCTTGTAGGTAGTTGATGATGTCCAAGATTTTCATAGGAACTCCTCTGGGGACTTCGCCCATAAAACTGTCGTTGCTCTCTTGTTTGACCCAAAGTGCACGTCCGCACGGGCCACCTTCTGTTTGGCAAACAGGCGGTTCATTACGTCGCGCGCCACCGTGGCGTCGACGCCCAGCTCCTTGGCCGCCTCGGCCGTGGTCAGATGACCAAGATCCGGATCGTCCAAGACGTACAGGATCTTGTCCCCCATCGCGTCCATGTCGCGGCTCGGACCTTGGTCCTTGTGCTCCTCCGGCATGTCCGTTTCCGGCGGATCAACGTAGATTCCCATCCACGGCGTGTTCGACTGCCGATCGGGATTGTTCGGGATGATCGTAGCAAGGCGTTTCTCACCCGACACAAGCCTCGCGGCCCGTGTTACACCCGGCGGGATGTACACCCCTTCGCTCGTGTCAGGGCGGACACCAAACCCGTCGTCATTCGTCGTCAGGTTCGTGATCAATACAGTCGTTTTTAGGGGTTGTGACATCTTCAGTTCCTTTTTATTGTGCTTATGTTGTTATCTATAAACAACCAAGCGGGAGGTTTCAACATGAATTTTGACAAAGCAATCGAACTTCGTCGTCAGGGATGGGGTTACAAGCGCATCGCAGAAGCGCTTGGGGTGGGCGAGGGCGCCGTCCGGCGTCGGTTCAAGGCCCAGTATGATCAGGGCAACCTACTGGAGATCAGCGGCTATGGTGGCGCGGACCCAAGAACGCGGTCCAAGTCCAAGGGATGCCAGACCAGAGGTGGGCTGTACATCCCGATCGGAGAGCCCGTGCACAAGGATCTGACCAACGAACAGATCGGGGACCTTGCTGTGCGTATGGAGAAGCTCGGACATCGGACCTTGAACGACTACCTTCGGGAGCTGATGCTTGACGATATCACCTGACAGGGCGGACCTTGGGCCGCGGAGACGAGGACAAGATCCTCGTCTCTCGGCACTGGGCCATGCTGTCAGGGTACACTG
>CAZDDA010000143.1:0-6041 GCA_964504085.1 uncultured Thermotogae bacterium
CTGCTGGAAGACGCCCCTCTTGGTCTGTACACCGTGGTGCCGCCGCATCCCGATTTCCCCCTCATCGCGCCGGGTGTCGTTTTCTGTCTCAAACAGAAGGGTGACGCCTCCGGCACTGAGACCGTCAATCCCTTGCAGCCGTATTTCCTGGTCTACATCAGGGAGGACAGGACGGTACGTTTTTCCTTCGCCCAGCCAAAGCAGATCCTCGAGATGTACCGCTTGCTCTCCGCCGGGAAGAGTGCTCCCTGCGAGCATCTGTGTAATCTGTTCGACCAGGAGACCGGCAACGGGAACGATATGACCAGGTACGCCGATCTTCTGAGACGTGCGGTTCACTCTATTACGGCGACGTTTCAGAAGCGCGCCGTTAGCCATCTCCAGTCCGGCCGAGGTGCCGTTCTTCTGGAGCAGCACAAGCAGGCCAGAAGGGCCGGCGATTTTGAGCTTGTCACCTGGCTCGTGATCAAGAATGAGTGACAAACAGACCAAGCAAGGCATAGAAGGTGCGCTCACAACTTTCTCCCGGAACGGCCTGAGGGAGAGTGCCACTGGCCTTCTTGCCGCTATCGGCTACAAGAGCGAGAGGTGTCCTGTAGGCTTGGGTGATGCACCTGCTGATTTTTTCGCCAGTTTTGACACCGCCGGAAAGCTCAAGCGCGACAAAGCGCTTCTCGATCACTGGAGATCGATCCATCTGCTGTTCCAGTTGACCTCAGATGAAATCAAGGCGGGCTCTCAGCTCCGGCTGGACTTCGGCAGCACAAAGAAGATCGACGACACCATCATGGAATCCTATCTCTTCTTCGCCCTGGAGCTGTCTGCCGGCTACTACAGCCGGACGCAGCTCGCCGGTATCACCCGCGAGATCAACAAGCTGTTCCTCATGCCGGCCATGGTGCTCTTCCGCCACGAGGACACCCTGACGCTTTCCATCATAAACCGGCGTCTCCACAAGCGCGATGAGTCCCGGGACGTGCTGGAGAAGGTCACCCTGATCAAGGACATCGATTTTGCCCACCCCCACCGGGCCCACATCGAGATACTGTTTGACCTCTCCCTGGATGAGCTGTATCAGCGATATGAGTTCCAGAACTTCGTGGAGCTGCACCGTGCATGGGGAAAGGTTCTGGACACATCAGAGCTGAACAAGCGCTTCTTCAGAGAGATCGCCAACTGGTACTTCTGGGCTCAGAAGGAGGTCAGGTTTCCGAAAGGCGCGGGCAAGGATGAGGCAGAACGCAATGCCACCAGCGTCATCAGGCTCATCACCCGCCTCATTTTCATCTGGTTCATCAAGGAGAAGCGTCTGGTGCCCGAAGACTTGTTCGACCAGCGTAAGCTGAAGAGCATCATCAACTTCTCTGATCCCGGCGGGAGCACCTACTACAAGGCCATCCTTCAGAACCTCTTCTTCGGCACGCTCAATACCGAAATGGGCAAGCGCGGGTTTCGACACCAGCCGTCGCAATCCGGCGGCAGGTCGGATGACTACCTCGCTCACAACCGTTACCGCTACCGCAGATACTTCAAGGACCCTGATCCGTTCATGGCCTTGTGCTCGTCCGTTCCCTTTCTCAACGGCGGTTTGTTCGAGTGCCTGGACAAGTCGGAAGACGAGCGTGTGGACGGTTTCTCCGATCGTCCCGACAACGAACTCGTGGTCCCTGACTACCTCTTCTTTGGGGAAGAGCGGGAGATTGACCTCAACGAGGTCTTCGGCACCAGAAACAAGCGGTATACCGTGCGTGGCCTGATGCACATCTGCAGGAGCTACAAATTCACCGTTGATGAGAACACCCCCATTGAAGAGGAGATCGCCCTCGATCCTGAGCTGCTCGGCAAGGTGTTTGAGAACCTGCTCGCGGCCCATAATCCCGAGACCGGCCTGACCGCGCGCAAGCAGACAGGATCGTTCTACACCCCCCGGGAGATCGTCAACTACATGGTTGACGAGTCGCTGGTTGCTTATCTCGAGACCGAACTCAAGACGAGGGTGCCACAACTGGCGCAGATGAAGGATCTGTTGGATCTGTTGCGAGAGGTTCTCGCCTACACCGAAAAGGCGCATCCATTCGATGCAGAAGAAGCCGCCACTCTCATTGAGGCCATTGATGCAATCAACGTGCTCGATCCAGCATGTGGTTCGGGTGCCTTCCCTCTGGGGATGCTTCACAAGCTCGTGTTTGTTCTGGGCAAGCTCGATCCAGATAATGCACGCTGGAGACATCTTCACATTTCGCGGGCCAACGCCCTTCCCGATATTGAGGATCGTGAGAGTGTTCTGACAGATATTGAACAGGTTTTCGCTGGCGAAGCAGACTATGCGCGCAAGCTCTACCTGATTGAGAACTGTATCTACGGGGTCGACATCCAGCCGATTGCGGTGCAGATAGCCAGACTGCGCTGTTTCATCTCGCTGGTCGTGGATGACGAGCTGGATGATTCGCTCCCGAATCGCGGCATCCGCCCTCTCCCCAACCTGGAGACCAGGTTTGTTGCCGCCAACTCCCTGGTTAGCGTTGAAAGGCCAGCCCAGTTCAAACTTGGGGATTCGGAGGCAATAAGGGCCAAGGAGAAGGAACTCGTGGAAACGAGATGCCGCCACTTCTCAGCCCAGACGACACGCACCAAGGAAAGGTGGCGAAAGGAAGATGAACGACTTCGCCGAGAGATCAGCAGCATATTGAAGGACAATGACTTCCCTCCTGATAGCGCAAGAAGACTGGCCGATTGGAACCCCTACCAGCAGAACAAGCACGCTGACTTCTTCGACCCGGAGTGGATGTTCGGAGTTGCCGACGGTTTTGATGTGGTGATCGGGAACCCGCCGTATCTGCGCGTTCAAGGTATTCAGCAAACGCAATCGCAGTACATGCCCTACTATCGAGAGCGGTATCAGGCGGCGCAGGGCAGCTTCGATTTGTACGCGCTGTTCATTGAGCGCGGTTACCAGCTCCTGAATTCGACCGGCGAGTTTGCCTACATCGTGCCCCATAAGTTCTTCCAGGCTGCCTTTGGCAACGCTTTGCGACAGCTGCTGACCGAGCACGCGGCGCTACGCCAGATCGTTCGCTTTGGTTCGGCCCAGGTCTTCGATGAAAGCACCACCTACACCTGCCTCCTGTTCCTGAGCGCCCGGCCAAACAGTGAGTTCGATTTGCTGGAAGTGAAGACGCTGGAGCGCGGCGAAGAAGTCCTGCAGGCGGCTCGCGCACGTACCCCCCATCCCGACTATGCCTTCGAACGTCATTCTGGGCCCATCGTGGGCAAGAGCGGAGAGACGGTCGATTGGGACTTCTCGATCGGGGAAGATAGCCGTATTCTGCGGCGCCTGCAGCAACACCCACAGGCACTCGGGGACATCACGCGCAAGATTTTTGTGGGATTGCAGACAAGTGCCGACAAGGTATACGTACTGGAAGTCATTGACGCGGAAGCCGCCGTGGTGCGCTGCTATTCAAGGAGTCTGCAAGAAGAAATGCCAATTGAGCGGGGGCTGGTCAAGCCGTTCCTCATGGGCAAGGACGTGCATCGGTACGAGCCGTTGAGGCCGCGAAACGTGGTGATCTTCCCTTACACCGTCAAGAGCGGCAAAGCACATCTGATGTCACAGAGTGACCTGAGCCGCACCTTCCCGCTGGGCTGGAAGTATCTCCTCAGGAACCGACAGGCATTAGGCGATCGTGAACGTGGTCGCATGCATGGGAGCGAGTTCTACGCCTATATCTATCCCAAGAACCTCGCAGAGTTTGATACGGTGAAGGTTATGACTCCTGATATCTGCGGCAGGCCGGAGATGACCATAGACCTGTCCGCTAAGCTGTACCATACCACCACGCTGTATAGCTTCGCTTTCAAACTTGACCAGAAGAGAAGCCCGAAGTTCTTTCTGGGTCTCCTGAATTCCAAAGTCATGTGGTACTTTCTGGCCGCCACCGGGTCGCTGTTGCGTGGTGGCTACCTCCGGTTCAAGACAGAATATCTCAAGCCATTTCCCATCGCAGGTTCCACACCCGATCGGGAACGGGCCATCGAGACACTGGTGGACTATGTCCTGTATCTGAAGTCCCTGGACGACCCCAACAGGCAAACCGCTGCAGCGGGACGGCGACTAATGACGGCATACTTCGAGCAGCTCATTGACGCCCTGGTCTATGAGATGTACTTTCCGGAGGAGTTCGCCGACCCGGACCGACAACCTGGCTGCCTGCTGGCTCAGGCACAGCTCCCTGGACTGGAGAAGCTGAAAGGAGACAGGACTGCTGCTATCGGCGACGTTTTCCAGCAGCTCTACAGCACCGAACATCCGGTGCGCAGCATGGTGTTCTTTCTTGATAGCCTCGAGACCGTGCGTGCCATTGAAGCGAAGTGGAGATCGCGGTGAGAATCACCCGTATCACGCTGAAAGACTTCATGGCCTTCAAGGGCGAATGCACCATAGACCTGAAGGCGGGCTGCAACCTGTTGCTGTACGGCGAAAACGGCAGCGGGAAATCCTCTCTCTTTCAGGCGCTCACCTGCTTCTTTGCCCCTGATACGCCGTTTGGTGATCACAAGAACATCTTCGTCACCACGGACGACGGCTTCGTCAAGCTGGAAATCGGGGATGGAACCAATCCCTCCAAGACGTACGAATGGGAGACGACCACGCACCCCTTCACCGAGCCTTTGATAGTGGAGACCTCCAAGACCAAAGGCTTCCTGGACTACCGTTCACTGCTGGAAACGCATTTCGTCCACCGACACACTGACAGCGTCAATGCGTTTGACCTCCTCGTCAATTCACTTCTGGTGAATGCCCAGAACCCGCTTACCCGGTCGACCCTTGGCGAGGAATGGCGTCATATTCAAGACCTCGTCGCCCAAAGGAGGGGTTCACGCAGGAATAGCCGGCTTGACGAGGCAATTTCTGACTTCAATGCGGGTTTGACCCAACTGTTGGGGGACCTTTCATCGAAATCGAACGAGATACTGGCCCTTTTCGAGCAAAACGTGACGGTCCAGCTTGCTTTCGCGGGCCAGGGCCTGCAAGTGGCATCCGCCGGGAGACACGTTGAGAACCGGACTGTTGCGCTCACGGCCGAGTATTACGGCCGCGCCGTGTCTCGTCATCATCATTTCTTGAACGAGGCGCGGCTTTCAGCCATAGCCGTCTCAATCTACTTGAGCGCCCTTCTGCTCAACCCGCCTAGCCAATTACGTGTGCTGTTCCTGGACGACGTGCTTATCGGGCTGGACATGTCCAACCGTTTGCCCTTGCTGGGAATACTCCAACGGTTCTTTGCAGATTGGCAGGTGATCCTCGCTACCTATGACCGGGTATGGTTTGACATGGTTTGGCAGCGTGGCAAAGATATGGGCTCGTGGCAAAGAGGAGAGCTCTTCTGCTGCAGTGACGGCCAGTGTGATGTCCCTGTCTACAAGGGGAATGGTGATTATCTTGCGGTTGCCACGAAACACCTTGACTCCGGCGACCTCAAGGCTGCTGCTATCTACATTCGCTCCGCCTATGAGCTCGTCATCAAGAGATTCTGCGATAGGCATCATCTGGCGGTGCGCTATTGCGAAAAGCCCAAAGACCAGAGAAGCGAGGATTTCTGGCAGGTGGTGAAGGCACGCAAGCTGGGAACTGGAGCTGACCTACTCGATGCCGAGTTGGTTTCAGACGTCGAGTTATTTCGTTCCACCGTCCTGAACCAGCTCAGTCACACTGCTCCCGTGAGCCTCGTTCGAAAGGAAGTCGAGGAGGCTCACAAGGCTGTTGAGTCTCTGACGCACAGACTCCACCAGGTGAAGGAATGCAAGCTTAAGAAAGCCTGAACGCGTTGTGAGGTTGAGGGAATTCGTATTTCGTTGTCAGCCTATATTAGTCTGCGCGCGGACTCCATTCAAAGACTTCGTATAGAGATCTCGCTGATCTATGCAGTTGAGGCTCCATCATAAGGCCTCTTACGCCTCGTCGAGGACGTCGCCTGGAAGAGGCGGCCCGCCTGGGCGGGCAGGTCACCTCTCAGGGAACGCTGACGAGACAGGCACAG
>CAZDDA010000144.1:0-3501 GCA_964504085.1 uncultured Thermotogae bacterium
GGTCGGCCAGCAACTGTCCATGTTTCTCTAACGTCTGCTTGTGCTCCCGCACCTACGCTCCACATCCAAAGCCCCTCGTAGCGAGCGCCGATGCGGAGCGCGAGAGTGTCAGCCGGGGTGACCTCAAGACCAATTCCGACGTCGCCGCAAGTCGCTACATCGACAGTCGCTACAGCCCATCCCGGAATCTCCAAAGATCCCCCGAACACGGCCTCCAACGGCCAATCCTCTTCGTGCCCGCTACTGAACGTGATTGGCCGGCTCGCTATGTTCTCTATCACAACCCCCATTCCGGCCACGAGAGCCTCGCCACTGCTCACACTCGATAGCTCACCGCCGAAAAGCAGAGACACATCGAAACTAGCTCCTGCGCCGCTTGCGGCCTCCACTGTGGCTGCCGTGTACGCTTTCAGCCGAATGCCCGCTGCAAGCTGCCTTCCTCCGCGGACCTCACCACCGGACAGAAGATCCTGGAGCCCAATGCCCGCCGAGACCGAGAACCCCCAGGCGGAGAAGTCGAAGACCCCCGTGACTGCCCCCGTATCGTCGATCTCTGGTATGTCCTTGAATCGCAGATACTGCACTCCAACTCCGAACGGGGGCACGCACAGACCCAGGCTGCCGAAGCCGGCTCCCAGCAACCGCTGTTCATAGGTAGAAGCGACCGTGAAGCCCTCCTGCCGGGCGAGGCCGGCTGGATTGTAGTAGAGAGCATTCACGTCAACAGCGAACCCCGTGTAGGCACCGCCGAGTGCCAATGGGCGAGCTCCCATGCCTAGGTCGAAGACGGCCGCCCCTTCTACATACTCAGCGGCCTTGGCGGAATAAGGATCGGCAAGAAGGCAAAGCACAGCCGCGCTACTCAAGACTACTGCGACCAGCATTCTTGTTGCTCTGACGTAGAGCCCGTTCGCGTGCCCGATCATTTCATGCTCCCGATTCCATCCTCGCTCTGTTCATCTCACGATGAGAAGCACGCCGGGCCCCGCGCGATACCACTGCCCGTCTACCTTCACCACTGCAATGTAGTAGTAAACGCCGCTTGCCAGAAGCTGGCCTTCTTGATCGGTGGTATCCCAGCCAAGCCTGGCACCGCCTGCCTCTTCCTCCCAAAGCAGTCCACCCGTGGGCGAATAGACAGCAACTCTGATGGTCTGGATGACTCCCCCGCCTTGGTTATCGCGAGCGATGAAGGTTGTCTGGCCACCTGCAATTGGGTTGGGGGCATTGACAACCTCAAGGCTGCCGCTCGGCAGCGTCTCGTCGCTCTGTTCTACGGGTCCTACGGTCACCACGCCGCTTGAGTATGCTACCCGCGGTATGGCGTGGCCGTCATCGATCACCGCATAGACGTAGTACTGACCAGCACCAAGCTCAGACACGTCCCATTGGTACTCAGTGCACCCGTCGTCCTCCGAGATGCCAGTCTCTATGAGTAGACCATCTGCTCCCGTTGCATCTCCGTCGTAATAGAGACTGATTGTCGCGTTGTCATCGGGGTCGTGGGCTGACCACTTGATCACGACACGCGGCCCCTGCACATCTCCACTGGGCTTGAGAAGCTCGATCTGCGGCGGCGCGTTCCCTCCCAGGACTTGCACAGATTTCTGCCCGATTTCCGTCGAGTTCTGGACTACGACTTGCCAGTCGCCCGCCTGAGGAGCCCTAACGATGAACCCGCCGTCATGGGTCACCGGATTCACCCCGTAGTAGTACTTGTCGGAATGGGCTGCAGCGAACTCGGGGGTGATCTCCTTCCCGCTTGGATTGACCAGATACACATCAGGTGAACCGGTCGCCCCCTCTACGCGGAAGATCACGAACTCCTTTCCTGTTGGAATTCGTACAGTATCCTGAGTAACCACACTCGCGGGTGAAACCCCAGCCGGAGAGGTAATCCTGTATGAGGCTAAGTCACAGCCTACACAGAAGCCACCCCATGAAAACCAGCCGCAATCACAGCCCGGCTCGTATACGAGTGAGAGACTAGCCCAATCTAGGGTCATCTCTGCGGCGATTGCCGTGTCTCTCAGGTAGATGCCAACTTCGGCAAACTCAAGTCCTCCGATCGGCCACGGCCAATCATCCGGAATGCTCATCTCGCCTCTGAAGCTTCCGTAGAAGGAGTTGTTGGGCGCAAGCCTTGCGGACAGCTCAGCCTCGAGGACTCCCAGTATCTCCAGGTTTCCCGTCAAGCCAACGCCTGTCGTGTCGACTACGACGTGGCCATTGCCTATCGTGACATCGTCACTCAACACGAACAGGTACCCGTCGCCTTCCATGTAGCCTGTCTCGTCTATGTACACATGGACTTCAGCTTTCATTGCGTAATGGTCGGCTAGTGTCGGGCCGCCTGAGAAAGAGACTTCTCCCTCAACGTATGCTGGGCCGGTTACGAGGCCTCCAACCTCAGCGTAGATGTCCTGAAGGAAGACGGGCAGGCTGCCGATCGGCACATTCAGATCGCCGACTCCAATCCCCACTTCATCCAGCATGCCACCGACAAACGCTACGTCACCCTCAACCGAGAAAAGACTCGGAATGCAGACGATGGCGTGACCGTAGATGTAGTCGTCGGCCTGGTCGTAGATCAGGATGACTTCTTCCAGTTTGAAGCCGCCTACCCACAGCTCAGGCACATTGATCTCTCCTCCTAATAGCTCGATACCGCCCGAGATGGTCACTGAGACCTCTGCAGCAATCGTGGTCCCCCCAACGTTCGGTGGAAGTGTCAGCCGGCCACCGGCGTGGACACCGTCTGAGACGAACTCGAACGTCGTGATCTTGAAATCTAGAGACCCAACGGAGAGAACCGATTCGATCGCACGGAGGGCGTCAAGCTTCGCGTCTGATGCGTCGATCGTGAACGATTCTGCCTCGAACAACGTCACAGTGCCCACGTACGGGATGGCATCAATCCACGCTCGGCCGGAACCGGTAATCAAGGCCAGGTTGGTGTCGACCTGAAGATCGCCAGAGAAGCGCAGAAACCCATTGACTACGACATTCCCAGACGCCGTGACGTAAGTCATGTCAGCTTGAGTGAACGAGCTTGCAGCGATCTCCAGCAGGCCTACGCGGAGTACTCCGTCGACAACACCAACCGGATCGATGGGCCCAATCGTTACCTCTGCGACCGGTGACCACGACGCACTGATGATCGAATGGTCATCCGCACAACGAGCTTGACAGCGCACATCGTACGTGCCGTCCTTTGAGTACGTGTGTGAGCGGCTCCGTGATGTGCTCCAGGGCGAGTAGTCGCTCCCGTCTCCCCAATCGAACTGGTATTCGACAGCGTGTCCCTGGCTGCACGATGCGACGCCCGAAGTGAAGGACAAAGACTCGCCTCGTTTCCCACTTGATGGTCCAGTCGGTTTGCCTGGTGTTGTTACGGTGTGCTGACCGATCGTCACTTGTGCTGTCGGTGACCACGACGCACTGACGATCGAATGGTCATCCGCACAACGAGCTTGACAGCGCACATCGTACGTGCCGTCC
>CAZDDA010000144.1:3601-5982 GCA_964504085.1 uncultured Thermotogae bacterium
AGTAGTCGCTCCCGTCTCCCCAATCGAACTGGTATTCGACAGCGTGTCCCTGGCTACACGCCGCCGCGGCTGAGGTGAAAGACAGAGACTTGCCACACTCACCACTTGACGGCCCGGCCGGCTTGCTTCCCGGCGCCGATACGATGTGCTGTTTGTAGCACGAGATCTCGAACTCGTCCGTCACGATTCCCGAGATGTTGCCGAACTTGTCTCGCCCATACAGCTGGAACTCGTACGTTCCGTCGGAGAGATTCGAGTACGTCTTGGAAGTCTTGCTACTCCAACCCGAGAAGGTCTCGCTCTTCCCGAGCAGTCTATACTGATACTCAAGATCGCCCGTCGCAGTGCAGTTGTCGGTTCCTGACCACACCATCGTAGCCTCGCCGCAGCCACTGCTGGAGCAGTTGCACCCAGTAGTTGTCGTGGTCAGCCAGGCTGAGGGACGCTCAGTGTCATTCAAGCACTTGTCCTTGGCAGGAGTCCGGAAACTCCAGACCACGCTGGTCACACCTCCAAGGTGGCAGATGTCCATCGCGACGACACGCCAGAAATAAGTCGAGTCGTAATCCAGAAGACCCGTGTGGAAGACGGGGCTAGGGTACTCGTCGCCTACAAGAGGCGGACTCGGCTGCTTCCCGAAGTAGATGTCGTAAGTTCGTGAATCGCCTTCAGGATCGCTGCAGGTACAGGCCAGACTGGAATACGGCCAGATGCCGTTTCCACGATCCTCGTAGTCTCCTTCCTGAAGCATCTCGCCGTCCCGGGGGGCATCCTCAGCAATCTGTGGAACCCCGGGAGGCCGATTCCCGGCGCAGTCGTCCATCGAGATTTCCCGCTCGACCACATCTCGAAGGCCTGCTCTGTCCTCCACAATGTGCCTGATCTGCACTCTTCCGGAGCCCTCGGGAATCGTGTAGCGAACCTGGCTGCCGTAGTACTCAGTCCCGTCAATCACGAACAGCGAGAAGCAAAACGGAGGGTTTGGAGTGGTTGACGTGTCTTCTAGGAGGATGGCGTCTCCGGGTTGTGGGTCTTCAGGAGACCAAGCGAAGTCGCATTCAGGTGGGTCCGCCGCGACGTCTATGTTGACGCTCTTCTGCCCGATCTCGCCTCCGATGTCGTTGTAGATCTCGAGCGTGATTCCGCGTCCTCCTGCCCCGTGGAAAACGAAGGAAGGGTTCCTCTCGTAGAGGATGGTCTTCACCAGCTTCCTTCTGCCATCTACGCAGTCGTAGTCGAAAATCGTCCACTTCCACTTCGCGATTTCACTCTCCGGATACGACCTGTCGATGAAACGGACCGTGTTACCTACGCGAATGCCGGAACTTGGTGATACCTCGAAGTCTGCAGTTGCAGCTGATGCTTCGCCTGCCGCGATGACAGCAACAGCAACGACCAACAGCCAAACCACAGAGGAATGTCTCATAGATACCCCATTCCGAGTGTCTCATTATGGCTACTTGAGCCGGCTCAGGCAAGAGCTATGAACTGGATCTATGAGACCAATGAAGAAGCGGACGACGACCCGAAGCCAATCCTCAGGCGAAACATGGGAACTGCGACCGACCAGGTTTGAACAGAACCTCTCGCGCAACCATCCGCCGGCACACGTAGCACCCGGGGCGGCCCGCGCCTGCCCTCTCCCGCCCCCCCCTCCCCCAGATACCGACTCCCGAAGAAGAAACAAGGGAGGGCTTCTCACCGGTTCTCCATTCACTCCTGTCTGGTGGAGCCGGGGTGAACGATTGGAGAACCTTCGTTCTCAGCAGTTCTTGGGCCTGAAGTTCTCTCCTATAGGCCACTCCCTGTGCATGACCCGCAACTGTGTCCGCGCAAGGCGTGAGACCTGACGTGAACGTTTGGAGAACTCTTTCAGCGAACGCTTGCGACAACCCGTGGCCGCGTCAGCAGTCGTCGGTTCATGGCGTGGGCGACTACTCGTTCCTCTCATCCTCCCTTAGAGCAAGAATCCGCTGTCCAGCAGCCAGCAGATCATCGACGATGTCCTCCACATTCCGCTGCGACAACGTCTCACCAAGGCGCTTGACCTCACGAACCCCATTACGATCTTGACTGCACCTTGAGATCAACGGCTCGCGGATGACACGTGCGAGCCGCTCCAAGCCGGTTGATAAGAGCGCACAGGCCGCGGCGGCCACGCCAACTGCTGGACCGTAGGTCTTAAGGAGATCGAAGTCGTGTGCCGTACCAACAGCGCCGGCCACCGCAATAGCTCTGCCAGCGTCTCTCAAGAGGTCTGCCCTCATCTTGAAGGCGGCAGCATCGTATACGATGCCGTGTCCGATCTTGCCCTTCAGATCCTCAGGTCGAATGGATATCTGCTGGCGCCGAGGGCCGACAAGAGTATGCCACTCTTTCCA
>CAZDDA010000145.1:0-5976 GCA_964504085.1 uncultured Thermotogae bacterium
CTGGCTGGCTTCTTCTCGTACCATGTGGCTTTGCAATGGCGCTGGTACAGATTGAGTGTGTGGAAAAATCGTTCGGAACACAGGTTCTGTTCGCCCCCTTTACCGCTCAGGTCTCCCGAGGGGATCGAATCGCGCTGGTGGGCGACAACGGAGTGGGAAAATCGACACTGCTTTCGATGATTGCCAACGTGGAGGCACCAAGCGGTGGGAGGGTTCACCAGATCGGTAGCGTCCGTATCGGTTACCTGCCGCAAGTTGCGCGGCTCGAGGGTAAAGGCTCTCTGTATCAGGCGATGCTGGAAACCTTTCGCGAGCTGCTGGACACCGAAGAGGAACTACGGCGGTTGGAGCGCAGTATGGCGGAGACGTCCGACCCAGAGCAGCTTCATCGCTACGACGAGTTACTGCTGACCTTCGAGCACAGCGGCGGGTACACGATCCATTCGCGGGTCCGCTCCGCCCTCAACGGAGTCGGCTTTTCGCAAGATGCTTTCGACAAACCAGCAAATCTTCTCTCCGGCGGCGAAGAGGCGCGAGCGGCCCTTGCCCGAGTTCTCCTTGAGAAGCCGGACCTCCTCCTCCTCGACGAACCGACGAACCACCTCGATTTCGCGGCGTTGGACTGGCTGGAGGAGACCCTGGTCGAGTTTTCAGGTGCAATCGTCCTTGTTTCCCACGATCGGCACTTACTGGATCGGTTGGCCAATCGCACCTGGGAGATTGCATTCGGAAAGGTGACGATTTATACCGGGGGCTACGATCAATCCCGAGCCCTGCGCGAGACGCAGCGTCGGCGCCGGCTTTCGGACTACGAAGCGCAGAAGGTCACTGCCGAGCGCTACAAGGACTTCATCCGGCGCCACCACGCCGGACAGAAGCATCGCCAAGCCAAGGATCGCGAGCGAAAGCTCGAGCGGCTGGAAAGAGAGCTTATCGAGCGGCCCGTCGAGGAAAAGCGGATCGTTGTCCACATTACGGCGGGAAGCCCCAGTGGTAACCAAGTCCTCGCGCTTGATGAAGTGCAGATTGGTTACACCACGCCCCTGTTTCGCTGCCCCCAGGTTTCCCTATACCGAGGTGAGCGTGTGGCGATCATCGGCGGCAACGGTTGTGGAAAAACTTCTTTTCTGAGAACGGTCGCCGGGGAAATTGCGCCGCTTTCCGGGCGCGTACAGATCGGCCACGGAGTGAGAATCGCAGCCTACAGCCAGACCCAGGAGGAGCTTCGTGGTAGTGGAACCGTGCTCGATGCCATTCTGGCGGCCTCCGATCTTTCCATCGGGCAAGCGCGCGGATTGCTGGGCCGCTTTCTCTTTTCCGGCGATGCGGTCAAAAAGAAGCTGCGCGCCCTCTCCGGCGGAGAGCGAAGCCGGATTGCCCTGGCCCTCCTCTCTCTGATGGAGGGAAACGTCCTACTGCTCGATGAGCCAACGAACCACCTGGACCTGGCCAGCCAGGTGATACTGGAGGATGTCCTGTGTAGCTATGCGGGGACGATCCTTTTGGTGTCGCACGATCGTGCCCTCCTCGAAGCCGTGGCGACTCGGGTCTGGGAGATTCGCGAAGGGCAATTGAGGGACATTGCCCGCTCCTTTCGTGACTACAGAGAACGCGTCATCAAGGAGCGTGTAGCGTTACAGACGATCGCACAAAAACCACGGCCAAAGCAGGCAAAAAGACCCTCTTCCTCGCGGAAGAAACCGGACCGCTATGAGGAAAGACAGCGCCTGGAGGCGCTGAGAGCGACCGAGGAAGAGATTGAGATTCTGGAAGTGAAATTGAGAGCGCTGGAGCAGGAACTTCTCGATACCAGCCGGCGCGGCGACGGGCAACGGATTGCTCAACTGGGGGAAGAACATCGGTCCCTCACCCGGTCCATTAAGGCACGCTACGCCGAATGGGAACGGCTCTCCGCGCAATGCGGATGAGTCGCACATCCTCTCGGAATCGGGTGGCCCCGTTGCTGGACCGCTCATTCCGTCTTCTGGAAGCCCGGCAGTCGCGTCGGACACTTGACGCTCGCCGGCGGCTCGGAGAGACTAGGCATAGCCAAATCCGTCAGCGACTCTGGGAAGAGGCGCTCCAATAGGGAGGAGGGAAAATGAGCAGGTGGCTCTTCGCAAGCGTTTTTCTGTTGTTGGCAGTGGGCGGCGTGGCATTGGCTCAGAACTGCACTGTCCGTTGTTATTTCGTTACGCCCGAGGTTGATGGGGTGATCGAAACGGCGATCATCAACGCGATCAGTCACGCCCAAAAGACGCTGGATATAGCCCTTTTTTCGTTTACCGACGATCAGCTGGGCAACGCGGTGGTACAAGCACGCCGACGCGGCGTCTCCGTTCGGGTTCTCCTGGCCGAAGGGCAAGAGAGGGTCCTGGGCGGAGAGCACGGAAAGCTGGTGAACGCAGGCGTCGTAGTTTCAGTGGCTCAGGGCCTGGGGTACTTCCACCACAACTTCGCGATCATCGACCGAGAGCTTGTGATCACAGGCTCCTACGATTGGTCCGACGCGGCGGATCAACACAACTACGAGAACGTGGTGTTCATCTCTTGCCCGGCGTTGACGGCCTCTCAGACCGTTGCGGAGCAATACACCAGTGAGTTCGAGCGTCTGTGGCGAACCCTGGGGGGAGAAACGCTATCCCAACCCCAGCCTACCGTTGCGGCTTCAGCGGAGACCCTGATCCTCATCGATGTCGTCGACCCGATCGGCGAATGCATTTACCTTCTCAATATATCCTCGGTGGATCTGGACCTCGCCGGATGGTCGATCAGCGACCTGGAAGGACGCTACACCTTCCCGGACGAGACGATCATTGAACCCAACGAGCCCTACGAAGTCTGCATAGACACCTACAACCCCACGCACGACCCGCAAAAACTTCTCCTGGATGATCTGGACGACGAAATCTTCTTGGCCACCCCGGAGGGAAAGATCGTCGATGAGGTGGTTTGGTGAAATCGCAAACGAGGCCGGCTACGCAAGCATCCTCCAAAACTTAAGAGTTTCCTTAGTTCTTTGGAAGAGGGAGCGATCTGTGCCCAATTGCGGTTTTCTCCTGCCCATTGCGCGGGTTATATCTGGAACGATCTACTTCCATTGACCCGCCCAACGCTTCTGTAATGTACGTTACCAACAGCCGTATCGGGATGTGCTACACTTGACAGACGCATCGAAAATATGTTAGAGTTATTAGAACCGTTGGAGACCCTGATAAAGGTAACCCTGTTGAAAAGCAGGCGCACAAAGCCACGGGATCGAAAGGTCAGCCGGGCTGCCAGGGTAAAAAGGCTGGTGGTGGCTTGGTGTGAATGAAAAGCCCTTCGTCGTCGCGAAGAGCTTGTTTTTTTTGATCTGAACCGTATCCAGCGATAAGGCATGCCAACAAAGCGCACACACGAGAGTGGAGGGCAATCCGTTGACAAGAACCACACTAAAGGAAGCCAAAAGGATGTGAGGAGCACACCCTATGCAAACCGTGCCCACGGCTTCAAATAGACTTGGCTCCTTACACGTCCTGTTTACTTACTTCAAGCTGTGCTTTTTCCGATCTTTGATTTTACGGCCGAGTCTCCTGCGCTACGCGGTCCAACGTCTCGTTCGCTACGGACATTTGTTCCATCTGTCGCCAGCGCCATCTTGTCCCAGCCTACGAGCAGGGCTAAGGAGTTCGCGAGCCGCTCTGGGAGTCCTTGTGGTCGCGGCGCTTATCCTTGGCCTTAGTGCAGTAACTTCCCACGGCCAGATGTCCGGCCGGTTTGGATTGGACTTCGTCGCCCGCCGGATCCCGACCACACTGACCGGCGAAATCAAGCTGGATACACCGAGTGAATACGTGATGCTGGAATTTGCCATTGCATCAAAGCTCTTTCTGACTGTCCCTCTTGGATGTGCAGACCTCAACGTGGACGTGGCGGTCAACACCGCCGGCCCGGAGCATTTTGTTTTCAGGGGCAATGCAGCCCTGGGAGAGGTCGATGTTTACGGCCTCATCCTGGAGGGTTTCTCGGTCATCCCTGAGATCTGGTTTGCCGTTCCTTTTGAGACCGTTTTGGATGTGAACAATCTGCCGAATTCGGTTCTCATTCCACCAGCGGATACGTTGTTTGTGAGGAGTGCGGTGACCAGCACAGCAGCTTTGGCCGGGTTCACCATCAGACATCTACTGATGTTTGATGACGTGAACTTCCCCAATCCAGGATCGTCTTATGACCCGCTTTACTATGGGGTTCAGACTCAGAGTTTCGCCCTCGGCAGTATGACCACTATCTCTTGGCGAGCCGCCTGCGGCATTTCAATCAGCAGCGTGAGTGGGATCAATGCTTCACAAGTGGGCAAGAGCATCAAGGGGCATTCAGCATCGGGGAGCGTGTTGCCCGGCAACTGGTTTGAGAACATCTCTGTAAGCGGGATCAGTCTCGGCGATATCCCGTGTGCCGGCGTGATGCTCTACGATGTCCACCTTGGGGTAAGCGCAACCGTCAGTGCTACACAGACGATCTCTGGAACGGTCAGTCTTTCCTCAAGGCTTACGGATACGATGACTCTCGGCAGTTCGGTGACGCTGTTTCGAGCTCCGGCTCAGTGGGGTGGGGTGTCGGTTTCGACCAGCCTGGGGCCCTTCCGATTGAGCGCGAGACTGGATCAACTGGAGCTCACGTCGCTGTCCGCCGGGTTCAATTCGTCGCTCAATCTCGGCTCCATGAGCGGCACTTACGGGATTTCTGCTTCCGGCCTGGAAAGGGGAATGACCGGGCTTTCCATGCGCCTGGCAGTCGCACAGGGAGTCTTTTCGGGCAACACATCCATCTCCTTTGCTCAGAGCGCGGATAGCTTCGGCTTTGCCAGTTTCAGTACGAGCATATCCCTCAGGTTATCGCCCGGTGTGATGTCGTTCCAGGCGACGTTCGGTCGGTACGGCCTGACACGCGCCTCGATCAGCACGGGTGTGGTGTTCTAAGGGGGAAAGCCATGAGAGATCCGATGAAACCCGCCAATCTGGAAAGGGAGACCATGACGCCACGAAGAAGAGAAAAAAGAGCAATCGTTGTACTGGCTGCACTGGCCGCTTGTTTGCTGGTTGCGGGCTTCGTTGAGGCGGCGGTCGATACGACAACGGAGGTCACGTTCTCCGCGGGTCCGTACGTCGTCGGCGACTCGGTAACGGTCACGTGGACGGTGACCGCACAGACCACTTCAGCGGTCGCATTCGGCGGCAATCTCTCCCGCCGCATCACGTCGCCCGGCGGAGCAGCGGGAGACAGTCTCGACGATGCGCCTGTGACAAGTGGCCCCAGTCCGTTTACAAGCACTCACGCCTTTGTCCCCGCAAAGGCAGGGACGTACACGGTTGAGGGTAACTACGCCGGATGCGGTGGGTGCACCCCTCCGCTCAACGCGAGTACAGGCTCGGCGCTTCTCACCGTGGACAAGGCGGACACGAGCGTCGCGGTCGGCTCGGACAAGGCGGCCCCCGTAACGGGCGAGACGATCACGTTCACCGTGACGGTGGATTCACCCGGCTCAGGGACCCCGACAGGGACGGTGACGTTCTACGCCGGCGGTGCGCCAATCCCAGGTGGACAGAACGTGGCGCTTGTCGGCGGGCAGGCCCAGTGCACCGCATCGTTGAATGCCGCGGATAGCCCGGTCCAGATAACGGCCGCATACAGCGGGGATGCGAACTACAACGGCAGCGACAACACGGCAACGCCGCTGTCCCAGACCGTCAACCCGGCTGACACGACGACCGCTGTGACCTCCACGCCCGAGCCATCGGTGACCGGAGAGGACGTCATCTTCACTGCGACGGTCACGGTGGATGCGCCCGGCTCGGGAACCCCCACAGGGACCGTGACCTTTACCATCAAGGACAAGGACGACAATCCGGTCGCCACGTCCGCGCCCGTTGCACTGGACGGGGTCGGCCAGGCGACGTACACGACGAACCAACTGAAGGCGAGTCTCAGCAAGTA
>CAZDDA010000146.1:0-5971 GCA_964504085.1 uncultured Thermotogae bacterium
CCGCCGCACCCGCACCACCAACCGGCGAAAGCGAAAATCCAGAATGCCCAGAAGAAGGACAGAAGCAGCCAAGTCGATAAAGGCATCATTCACCTCCTTTCCAGATCAATATACCCTCAGTTGCCGAAAGAGTTTCACCAACCTGTGCCAAGCCCTCGGAGACCTCTTGAAGCAATGGCCACCTCTCATCCCATCTGCTTGGATGACAAGACAAAGGCCCTTGCACTGCTTCACTCCTGCCCGGTATAGTCGGTTACGGAATGACGGTTGATTACCGAATTAACATTGACGCGCTCTTCTCCCACCACCCGTTCGTCAAGGAGATCCTCGATCGGTTGACTGAAGCGGGTCATGAGGCAGTTCTCATTGGAGGAGTTGTACGCGATGGGCTTCTTGCCCAACTTGGTCCGGGGGTTACTTATCCACCTGAAGAAGTGGACATCGCGACCTCTGCTCTTCCTGATGAGGTTCACGAACTGTTCCCCAACCATCGCATCGTCGGTGTGGGAGAGGATTTTGGAGTTCTGATTATCGTAGCCCCTGATGGGGCCGAGGTGGAAGTGGCAACCTTTCGCGTGGAAGGGGAATACGACGGACGTTGGCCTGGAACAGTGGAACTCGTACGTGACCTGAAAGGCGACGTGACACGCCGAGATCTCACAATTAACGGCTTGGCTGCAGCAAATGATGGCACAGTAATCGACCTCGTGGGAGGAATTGAGGATCTGAAATCAGGTCTCATTAGGGCAATCGGTGACCCTCGAGTCCGCTTTGCCGAGGACTACTTGCGAATGCTACGAGCGGTTCGCTTTGCCTGCCAAATTCACGGGAAGATTGATCGTGAGACGGCAGAAGCGATTCGATCTAATGCCAAGAAGATCCGGATCATCTCCTGGGAGCGGATCCGCGAAGAGCTCTTTCGTCTACTCAAGACCGATCAAGCAGCTCGAGGGATAACACTCCTTGATGGATTTGGCCTGTTGGGGTCCATTCTGCCTGAGGTAACGGCAATGAAAGGTGTTCCCCAACCAGAGATCTACCACCCCGAAGGCGATGTCTATGTCCATACCCTTGCCGCGGTGCAAGTGGCCGATGGGTTTATTCGCGAACCGTTGGTGAAGTTAGCCGTATTACTACACGATGTCGGCAAGCCATACGCTTTGGAACGGAGTGGCGGCGCGAATATGGGTGGCCATTGCGCTGTCGGTGCCCACATCGCTAAGGCCATTGGCCAAAGGCTCCGTCTCAGCCGCCAGGAAGTCTCACGGCTTTGCTTTCTCATCAAGAATCACATGCGGATCGCCAACTTCCCTGAGATGGGCCGTGGAAAACAAGTCCGCTTACTCAGCGAGGAGGAGCCTCTCAAGACAAGCGTGCTCCATAAGCGCTACCCCCGGTTTTTCGGACTATTGCAGGTCCTCGTGGCGGACTGCGAAGCCAGTGCTCACCGCTCCTCAGGTTGGAGCCCGATCCTAAGGGAGACTCTACGCGTTATCGCGCACATCGACGAGGTCTGCGGCCTAGAGCGCGCGCGGAGATTCATTAATGGGCATGCTCTGTTGGAGATGGGAATGCAGCCGGGACCTGAGCTCGGCAAGATCCTCGAGATCATTCACGACCGCATCCTCGCTGGCGAGATCACAACCCAAGAGGAAGCCCTCGTTGAGGCCCGTGCCCTCCTCCCCCATCCGGATTAAGAGGGGAACTAGTGCATCGCCCAATGGGACAACCGGCCTGGGAGAGCGTAAGTCCCTCTGATAGGCTTATCCCGCCAAATTTCAATGGAAGGAGATGGGCAAAGCTGCGATCATCACTTCACAACAGAGAAGCCTGTGGGACAAATGATCCGACCTCGATGACTCCCTGTAAGGCATCTCTGCACACAGTGAATCGCTTGCCTACGCTCACCACATGGGAGCCTCTCTTCACATCAGCAATGATCTAGCGCTTGACCTTGAACAGATCATCGGTCAATGCATCGCTATTCTCGGCATTCGTGGTTCGGGGAAGTCGAACACTGCTGGCGTAATCTTCGAGGAACTCCTCAAACACAACTACCCGCTGTCCATAGTCGATGTCGACGGCGAATACTTCGGGCTAAAAGAGAAGTTCGAGGTGTTGGTGGTCGGAAACGGAGAAGGGGTGGAGATCGAGGTTGACGTGGATTGCGCTGAAGAGATCGCTGAGATCAGTATGGAGAAGAACGTGCCGATAGTGCTTGACTTAAGCGGTTTTCTCTCCGAGGAGCGCGCTGAATTTCTTAAGGCGTATCTAAATGCATTGTGGAGCCTGGCTGCGAAGCTCCGTCGTCCCTACATTATAGGCATCGAGGAGGCTCACGAGTTCATTCCCCAAAGTATCCGCACTGAACTGAAGGAAATGATTGCACGCGTAGCCCTGCGTGGACGCAAGCGCGGCCTCGGTGCCATAATCATTTCCCAGCGTAGCGCCAAGGTAGAAAAGGATGTTCTCAGCCAAGCGGGAATACTCTTTCTGCATCGTGTGGTCCATGAGGCAGACATGCGAGTCTATGGAGAACTCCTGCCTTGGCGCAAGAGTGAGGTGAAAGAGGTGATCACCACACTGGAAACTGGGGATTGCGTGTTCATCAATGGTGAACGGATCCTTCCCATCTATGTACGAGAAAGAGAAACCTTCCACGCTGGGTTTACCCCCTCTTTGGAGGTCGTCGTCACGCCGCAGCTAAAACAGGTGAGCCAATCCATTGTAGAAGCGATCGAACACGCAAAAAACGGGAAGAGCAAGAAATCGCGTGGTCGTGCATTGGAGGAAAAGATCGATCATCTGGAGAGGCTTGTTGCAGAAAAGGAAGGAAAGATTGGCGAGTTGGAAGATGTGGCCCGTACCCTCGGGTACATCAAAGTGGAGGTTCCCTCACCGGCTCTTCAGGATATGCAGAACACCCCCCAGGCCGTGGTCCACTCGGTGCCCACGACGGGGTTGTCAGTCGGGCTGGCGAATTCATTCGATCGCCCCCCAGCCTCTTTGGACTCCAGCGTCCCACAGGAAATCAATGTGGAGAGTGTGATTGATATCGAAGGCCGCGAAAGTTCAGCAACGTCAGATCGGTTGCCAACAGCGGTGAAACGCCACATCGATCGGCTTGTTTTGCGCATAGCGAGGAAAGATGTCCTGCATCGACGCATGCTTGGCTTCCTAGTTTCACATGCCCCAACGTCCTACTCGGTCGACCAAATCGCGGTGTGGACTGACTGTGCCCAGGGGGTAATTGAGAGTGACCCGCCCCGTGACCTCCTTGATATAGGGATGATTGTCTGCGAGCGTCGGTCTGGTGTTCTCCACTATCGCAGCAACCTTAAAGCGTTTGTCGCTCGAGAGTTTGTGCTTTATCAGCCCGACGTTACAGCACAGGAGTTACGCCTAATCACCAACCAGCTCATTTCTCGACTGTCCGCTTTGGCGGGCAACGCGCACAACAAATAATACATTATATAAGCATACAAGCTGCGTCGGATTGTTGACCAATTCCCCCTTTTTCGCTACAATTACTTCAGAGAGGAGGGGGCATGAAGGTAAAGGTTGCAGAGCGGCATACCGCTCAGAGCGATGCGTTGCGTACATATGTCGTCGAAAAGACAGAAGTCCTTGAACGCTATTTCGACCGCATAATCAGTGTTGACGTTATCCTCTCGGTGGAAAAAGAACGTCAGATCGCCGATTTCCACGCTCACCTCACCAATCGAAAGATCATCAAGGCACACGAAGAATCTCCAGACATGTACACCTCGATTGATAAGGCGATCGACCGACTGAAACGCCAACTCGTCAAATACAAGGATCACCTAAAAGAAACCAGGCATCGTGGAATAGTGGAATCATCTAAGACGGCATCCGTCGCTGGGAAGGTAGATCACAAGGAGATCCTGCGAACAGATATTCACTTTCATAAGCCGATGACACCAGAAGAAGCCGCCTTGCAGTTGGACGCAGTTGAAAAGGGGTTCTTGGTCTTCATAAACTCCGAGACGGATCAAGTCAGCATTATCTACCATCGGCGGAATGGTCACTATGGCCTGATCGAACCGAGGCGTTGATGATAGCAATCATTGAGGAAGCTTTATGGTAAGGGTGCTTTCTCTGTTCTCCGGAAGCTTGGCTAGTCGGGTGGCGACCAGCTTGGTCGAACGCTCCCCCGAGATAGACGAGATCTTTCTCCTGCACTTCCGCTCTCCCTTCTTCGATGAGTACGATACCTTTCGAGAGCTCGTGAAGCAGGAATGGCTGGGAGTGAGCTTTCGGACACAATCTCTGAAGAAAGACTATCAACGCCTGGCCAACATTCCTCCCGGTGGTTGCTTCTCACTCAAGCGCAGCTGCTTAAGCTGCCGTACGCTAATGCTGTCTCGCGCCATTCGCTATATGGAACGAGTTGAGGCAGACTTCCTTGTTACGGGTGAGCTCGTCGGCAGAAACGAGCTCACCGAAAAGGAAATGGAGCGCATCACTGAAGATCTGGGCATCGGAGGGATCGTCCTACGGCCCCTCTCGGCAGGGCTTCTTCCTCCTACTCGGCCGGAACTCGAAGGATGGATCGACCGAGAGATTCTCGGAGACCTAAGGGCAAAGGACTGCGACCGGTTGATCGAACTGGCTAAGAGACTTGGGATTTCCACCGCCGATCCGATGGGCTGTAACATGCGCTGCAAACTCACTTTCCCTGGATTCGGAAAGCGATTAGAGTACCTGTTCGAGGAAGAGGGATTCACCATGAACGCTCTCAAACTCCTTGATTTCAAGCTCTATTACAAGAGGCCTCCCGACGTGAAGATTGTCTTGGCTACAGATGAGGAAGGAAAACGCACTTTACAGAATTACTTTCTTCCCCAAGATCTGCGGGTCTATCTTCCCACCCACCGGGGACCGATGACTCTCGTGCGGACCAATTGGAAGAGGAAGTCGGCCGTCGAGATTCAACAGATCATCGAACTTGCCGGCCGGATAACGGCTACCCACAGTGAGGCGGCACACCTTGCCAGCGTGCTGGTAAGCTATCGTTTTGAAAACGATGACGAAACCTCCCAGTTGAATGTTCTTCCCTTCAATTCCGTTGCGGAAATCGCTGAGTACTGTCTCGTCTGCGCGCTTCCTTCTCCAGTGGCCTCAAGGGGGCTTCCTCCGCCTTGATAAATTAATCCGTCACGATATACTTTGGTGAGGAATGAGGAAGTCCTCGATCATCGAGGGGGTGAGGATAACCCCGAAAGGTCAGCGGGGGTACTTCCAGAATGAGTTTGAAGTAGCGCGATCCCCAGAAGGGAGAAAGGGGGAGTGTGTTTTTTATCGTGAACATGAACAATGCGGTTCGATATCTATTTTGCTGCAGTGGAACGGCACTCTTATCAGTTGTCCACAATGCCGGAAGGGGCAAGCAACGCGGCTGCTTCCCATCACAGGAATAATTGGCAGAGGAACTGGATATCGCGTCACCAATTGCAGAAGCCAGCATTAACAGACCAAGGAAAGCGGTGATACAACAACCTTGACTTCAACAGTGGAGGAGTGAGTGGTTGATCTCTTCTATTCCCTTGCGATCAAAGTGTGTGGCATATTGCCGGGGTCCCGTAGGGCAACGGGACATTTCTATTTGTTTAATAGGAATTGTACTTATAGTTTATTGCAACGATCTATCTCAATGAGGGGTGAATCGATTGATCTCTGGCGATGACATCAAGCGGGTAAAGCTACAATTTGCCTCTCCGTCAGTAATGGTTGGCTGGTCACACGGGGAAGTGACTGAATCCGAGACAATTAACTATCGAACCCACCGGGCCGAACGAGGCGGTCTATACGCGGAAGAGATCTTCGGCCCAGAGAACGACTACGAATGTGCCTGCGGGAAGTACAAGGGAAAGAAATACGAAGGGATCACCTGCGAGAAATGCCACGTCCTTGTCACCGATTCTTCGGTGCGTCGAGTGAACATGGCGCA
>CAZDDA010000147.1:0-5962 GCA_964504085.1 uncultured Thermotogae bacterium
TATCGCAGCTGAGAATGGGAGATCGTAGCCGGCCTCTTCCATTGCAGGGATGAGGATCGAACCAAGTGCTGAGACATCAGCTACAGCAACTCCCGAGATTCCGCCGAATATCATGCTGGCAAGAACGTTGCTGTGAGCAAGTCCTCCTTGGAACCGCCCAATAAGAAGGTCCGTGAAGCGAACTATGCGTCTCATGATTCCTGCTTTTGCCATGACGTTTCCAGTGAGGATGAATAGTGGAATAGCCAGGTACACAAACGTATCAATCCCGGTAAACAGCCGCCTCATGACGATACCCAAGGGCATCCCCATCGCGAGCAGACCACTGATTGCCGCTCCAAGCAGTACAAACGCCACAGGAACTCCAAGGAAGAGGAGGAAAAAGAACACTAAAACTGCAATTCCGAGCGCCATCTGTCAGTTCCCCTTTTTCCTGTCTGCACCTGAAAAGATCAGGTCCAGGTTTTGCACAATGAGCAGTAAACTCCCTACCGCCACAGAAGCGTAAGGAAGAACCATGGGAATCCGCATCAGCGGCGAGTGACTTCCAGTGAGTCGATGGAGGATAGGAAAGCTCACCAACACGACAAGGACAAGAATCGACATCATAACTAGTCGGATCAACAGCGTAGCAATCCTACGCGTTCTCCTCGGCAACCTCTGATACAGCCATTCCAGAGCGATATGCGCGTTTCTTCTAAGCGCAATAGGCGCACCTAGAAACGCGAGCCAGATCATCATGTAGCGGCCAATCTCCTCCGTCCACATCAAAGGGTTGTTTAGCACGTATCGACAGAACACTGACAATCCTGTATTTGAGAGAATCGCAACGAGCAATAGAATTACCAGAACGACGCACAACCGGTCGAGAACAAAGCTGAGCCATGCAACACCTGTTCGCAAGAGAGCTATCGCACAACTAACCCCACACCTTGCGTTCATCCGATACATGTTCCTCGTTTTCTACAGATAACCAGTCAACGGCTACCCGGCCAGCGCGAGTGGCTTAGCCACTCGCGCTGGCTTTCTAGTACCACATGACAGGTCTCTGCGCTGTGTACCTCAAAGTGCACGCTGAAGACGACACTGCACTAGAGTCCCATTTCTTCTTCAATGTTGGCTACGGTGTCAAGAACACGGTCAACGACTGTAGGATCCACTACCGTTTTCAGCCATTCGAGTACGGGCTGCGCTGTAGCATCTTTGAATGCGTTGAGCTCTGCTGGCGTAGGTTGGTAGATCTCCATTCCTTCTTCCTTAAGGAAATCCAACACCGAGAAGTTGATAGAGAGCACCATACCTCGATGAATGAGCGAGGCTATCTCAACGCCTTCCCGGAGGATTCGCTGAAGATCAGTGGGGAGGCTCTGGTAGAAGTCCTCGTTAATGATTGTGAAGCTGTAGCAGTATACGTGCCCGTCGAGTGTGAGGTAGTCCTGAACCTCGTAGAACTTGAATGCACGAACTACCCACGGCGGATTCTCCTGTCCGTCCACGACGCCCGTCTGAAGGCTCGTATAGACCTCATGAATCGGAATTGGTGTTGCACTAGCCCCGAGAGCCTCAACTAACCTTATATACGCAGGACCTTCCATCGTCCGGAACTTGAGCCCAGCGACATCTCCTGGTCCGTGGATTGAGCGGGCGTTGTTCGTGAAGCTACGAAAGCCGATGTCTGTAATCCCAACGACCCGGATACCCTCCTCTTCAGCCATCCGCTCGATCAACTCCTGCATCAGGTCGCTTTTGCCAAACGCGAAAGCAACCGCGTAATTCTTGAACAGGTACGGAATCGTCCATGCTTGAGCCAGCGGGAAGATAGTCGATGTGCAAGCATCCGAGATGGATCCGCCCATCTCGATGTCTCCAAACTGGACGCCCTCAGCTATCTCTCTCTCACCGCCCAGCTGACCGCCTGGGTAGATCTCAACCCGAATGCGCCCTCCTGATGCAGTTTCGACGTAGCTTTTGAAGGCTACTGCCGCACCATGTGGAGGCTCTGTCTCCGCATTGGCAGGTCCGGCGTGAGCATATTTTATGACGTAGTCAGCAGCTGCTATACAGGTGGACACAAGTCCAATAACCAACAGCACAACACTCAGCACCACAGCAATACGCGATTTCATGGTACCTCCTTGTACACACAAGAAACTATCCCACAGAAAGCTACACGTGTTGTCTTTCCTCTCTTCTTCTCATTCCCTTCTCCTTATTCTCACCTCCTTTTCGTCCCGGGACATCACCAACCTCAGTGCTGTCTTGTGGACTTCTAAACCCTCCGGATCATCCGCCCAGCAGGACCCCAAGGGAAACATCCCTTCTTCGGATGATCTCATCACCTCTCATGGGCTTGGAACCCACACGCCTCGGCCACGGCCGCAAGCTGGGACTCGTTTAGCTCAAGGGTGCCTGCCCTCGCGTTACTCTCGAGCTGATCCACATTCGAAACGGACGGGATGACTGGTCCCATGCCACTGATCGAGAGCATGAAAGCCAGTGCGAGTTCGGTGACAGCAAGACCGTACTCAACTGCAAGTTTGTTGAGCCTTCGCAGCTTTGCGACTATGGCTGGCGTGCACG
The DNA here is from genome assembly GCA_964504085.1 of uncultured Thermotogae bacterium. Taxonomy (GTDB): domain Bacteria; phylum Bipolaricaulota; class Bipolaricaulia; order UBA7950; family UBA9294; genus CAZDDA01. Next base: position 2,581 of record CAZDDA010000147.1, read on the forward strand.
AATGCTTGACAAGCCCCTCGTCGAACAGCCTATCACCTCGCTTAGCACTCTCCGGGTGTGCGTAGCGCTCACTTACCAACCCACCAGCCAGTGGGCTCCACGCGACAAACGCAATTCCATGGCGAGCGCAATAGTCCAGAACGCCTGTTCCTCCGTACTTCCCAAGCTCTCCATGGAGGATGTCAAATTGATTCTGCACAACCACGATTCGGCACCGCAGATAGGAGTTCCTTTCCAATACGGATTGGAACTTCGAGAGTTGCTCAACAGTGAAATTGGAGACACCCAGATACCTGACCAAATCGCACCTTATCAGATCATCTACAGCACAGAGCGTCTCGTCTGCAGGCGTATGTGAGTCGAAGAAGTGGAGATATAGAAGGTCGACGTAATCGGTTCTTAACCTTTCGAGCGAGGCATAGACACCCTCGGTTATGTTCGTCCTAGATAGCCAGCAATGGTTAGGAGTCCGTCCATCCATCAATGGGTAAACCTTGGACGCTAGAATGACATTCCGTCGCTGCCGAGGATTCAAACTGAGCCATCTTCCTAGCACTCGCTCAGAGTTTCCAGACGCATTGTTGTATCGGCTTGCGGTATCCCAGAATGTTACGCCCAGCTCAAGAGCTCGATCGAGTATACGGAGAGCCTCCGCCTCACCCAGGCGAGCCCCATCCCCAGTTTCCGGGTACCCAAACTTCCATGTTCCGAGCCCCACGTTCGAGACCCTCAACCCTGATCCACCAAGCTGGTGATAGGGCATTCCATTGAATTCGGATACAGTGAAAGGCAGGCCATAGAGCTCCGGATTTGGTTCATCGTAGAGACCGGACCGTGCTCCTCTATGCGTCATTTCATCGGCTCCCTTGGGGTAGAGATGCGCGCAAGATGCCCAGTTCTCACTCTCCCGCGTTATTCCACCGCCCCTTCATCTAAATAGCTCAGGATCATCCGAAAGTGCTCCTTCATGGCCGCGTTGAACCCTGCTTCATCTCCTCCCCTGATTGCTTCCAGGATCTTTCGGTGGACGCGTACGGTTGCTTCCACGGACTGCGGCGATCCCAGAAAAGTGGTCTCCTTCATTGCGCGGAGCAACGGATTGTTCATCTCGTTAAGCAACAGAGTCATCAATTGAATGACGAGCGGGTTCTTGGTTGCGCAGACCAAAGCGACATGGAAGTGCCGATCCGCCTCGAAGAGCCGATCCAATTCGTGTTTGTTCTTCGCATCTTCGATTGCATCCAGAGCTTCCTCGATCGCATCAATAGAATCCGTGTCAGCGCCTTCTCTAATCAAGCTCCACAGCGCGGGTTCCAGCGCCTCGCGGGCATTCCAGACTATGTAAGGGTCTGGCGTTGAATCGAGAACAGCTTGTGCACGTGTTTTCAAAACAGATGGATTGGCAGTTTCAGAAATGAAGCTCCCGGCACCGCTTCTGCGCTCAACTAACCCAGCCACGTGAAGGGCGCTGAACGCTTCACGAACAATTGCTCGACTCACCTGAAGAGCCTCAGCAACTTGGCGCTCCCCCGGCAGCTGAGCGCCTGGCTGGAGATCTCCATCAGCAACAGCTTTGGTTATGCGCTCAATGACTAAATCAAGCTTGCTCTTTGCGTGAATGGGATCCAATAGCTTGTTCAGGGAACGCTTCTGCATCGTCACCTCCATCTCTTGCCTGGCATAGTGGTCAGGCCACCATGCCGGACATACTACTACAGGAGCATTAGCAGTGTCAACTCGCAGCTCAGTTAGGCAATACTGGAAGCTGTAGTCAAAAGGTGACCCAGGAAAGGCTCGAGGCTGCGGATTGGTCGTTTCATTGCCCGCCTATGATGCCACCTCTGCTGACGAGTAGGATTTCGACATCTTCGGTGGGTGCCAAGCAAAAGTTCGAAAGTAGTCCACTAGACTAGCCGTTTTCGCTGCCACTCGACTCCACGTTTCAGCTCCCACGGAGCCGCTTCTTCGCTCCCAGCCACTTCCTCCTCCTAATCGGCGGTAGGGTCGCAGCTGTGTGAGTTCCCTTGGTGATCCCGGATATGCACGTAATTCGCAATGATGTCGTTGTCTCTACACAGCTGGGGGATGAACTTCTCGTACGGGATGGCCGGCGGCACGATGAAGTTGATGGCGCTCTCGCATCCTTCTATTGTGTTTCCGACGATCTCTGGAGCACCGCCATCCAGGACAATGCCGTTTCCACCCTCTTCGTAGCCACCCGGATTTACCATGCTGGGATTCGGTCCGATGTGGTTGTTTCGGATGATAACGTCACACGGACTATGTGTGTCGATCAGTTCGTGCGCGGCGTACGAAATGGTGCTGTGCTCGATCACTACGCCCGCGGCCGCCTCCGGGTCAGCAAAGCAGACGGCACACCCACCAGCGTGCCTGAGGCTGCAGTGGCTGACCAGTACGCCGTTCAGAGGACCGAAGCTCCGGTAGTACTCCACGATTGTGTACAACATGATTCCATTCCAGACCTCCAGACCGGTCCAATCGTACATGGTGGGGTTCGGGCTATCAGAAGTAATAGTGATCATCTGATCCGGCGTTCCCACTGCGTGCAACGTACCCATGACTGCAATCTGGATATGGTTGCTCTCATCGTAGTACGGCTCGCCAAGAAAGATCGCGGGGTGGTTAGGCTCCGCCGTGTTTAGCCCCTGCTTCATCATGTCTGCATGTTTGAACAGGGTGTTCGCGTCGGAGTTCGCTGCGATGAGTACCGTTGTGCCAGGTTCGATGGTCAGCGTGACTCCTTCGTTGACTACGATGTCTCCAGTGACGTGCATCTCACCACGCCAGATCTCATCCTGGCGGATGTAGCCATGTGTTGTACGGTTGACATTCGGTGAACTCGACGTCTGTGTCGGCAACGCAAGCAAAGCCACCAGCAGGCTGACAGCCATGACTACTCCAAGACAATGAGCAAATCGTCTCACAGTGACACCTCCTCCAAGCAGATCGAGCCATCCCATGGTCCATACTAGGTTGTACATGCTGTTGACGACAACTCCCCGTTGAACGCTTCAGCGGCGGGAATCCCACATGGCGAATCATGAGGGGGGATCGGGTCAGGTCAGCTGCATGATTCGCCGGATCTCCTCCGCCTTGGGCCAGTCAAAAGTTCGAAAGTCGTGAACTACACTAGGGCGTACTACCGAGTAGAAGGCGCGGTTTTGCGACTTTCTCTCTATGTTTCTGGGTTCGAATCCGCTGCACTCAAAACCGACAGAAAGCCCCTCAACCTGTGGTTCTAGCGTTTTTGGGCGTCTACGTGCAGCGTCTTTCTGATTGGAGCCACCCATGCCCCCCGCACTGATCTACACCCCCCATCGTTGACGAGGAGATGGAGGACACCCTTAGACCCTTTCGCCCA
>CAZDDA010000148.1:0-5947 GCA_964504085.1 uncultured Thermotogae bacterium
GGTTCCCACTCCCAGAGTCCCTTCGCCGTCATCTTGACGAAGGTCGGGACGTCCTTTGACAGTTCGAGTGTGGCGTCCTGTGCGTAAACGAGCACTGCAGCAACAGTTACCGACAGGGCAAGCATGACAAATCCCAAGCACAGTCGTCCCAGCCGTGCGTTGCTTCGTTGGCAATTCATGAGCCCTTACCTCCGCTTGTCGTCACACTGTTAAAGAGCCGGATCAGTGCCACCTCGCGCACAGAGCCACTGGCTGTCGAATCCACGTTTACCCACACCAGATCAAGCGGCACGTACGACGTGGCCAGAACCACAACAGAGCTTCCGCCGCCCGCATCCTGGAACCAGACCGGCACGAGTGATGCGATCCAGTTGTCGGGCTCACGCCCGAGCAGAGACAAAGGGCCGCTAGATTCGCCGGCGACTACGCGCTTGATCACAGATTGAGCCGAAGCATCACCGTCAGAATCAGTAGCGTAGAGCGGGGCGAGCGCGGCGCCGGCCTTCGCTACACGATCGGCTAATTCGGAGCGAATGTCGCCACCAACGCTCGTGTCAATCTCCATCCCGACGGAGCGCGCAAACTTCGAAGCCGCTAGTCTCATTCCCTCCATCAGTGACTCTGCCAACTCCGCGGGGCGCTTCGCGTCCCCCGGTTGATCGAGCAGTTGTAGCGAGAAGCCTGTCACCCTGGCTCCGATCTCATCCAATTCGAAGACAAGCAATACGCCCAGCCAAGGGCTGTACAAGCCGCCGTACGGAACTCCATCGCCGCTAACCTCGGCGAACATGAGCGTGTGAAGGAAACAGAGTGCCCAGCCGACCGGTTCTTCATCCAGCCCTCCGACAAGAGCACTCCACCCATCGTAGGCTTCCTCGCTCATGCACACGGCGCCCGCCGCATCCGCATCGAATACGGCCAATTGTCGAAACGACTCCACAACCTCGGCAATCGCAATCGTATCTGAAGCGTCAGCATATATTTCGACCGAGACGCCCAACATCAGAGCAATCCCGACAACAAACGCGATGATCACGCCCGGGCCAATCCGATCATTCAAAGGTTCCTCCTTCGCTTTGCCATCATTCGCATCCCGTTGATGGAGAAACAATTTTGGTGTCCATTCCCAGGTTCTTCCTCCAGCATGTGAGGGCGGGGAGATTACCACATTCCATAGCACTGTGCAAAGTGGCACACCGAGCGAACTCGGGAACGACGAATACTGGGCAAAAGAACCTGCCCGATCATTGCTCGCAGTCAACTTCATGGCAGTGCGCAGCTTGCGAAGTAAGGCAACCTCGAACGTGCTTTGCCAGAACAAGGAGGTCATCCGTCACCGCCGCGCGGGCAGGGAACGTGCTCCACAATCAATCCCCCGGATTCTGTGCTAACGGCCACCGTATCTGGACTCTTCGTTCAGAGATTCTCGCTGAGAAGCCCTCACTGGTTGATCTACGAACCATCGAGCGGCCCAGTGCAGAGGACGCTCAATCGTTACACATCGTTACCGCTTCCAGCTTCATCGTTTCAGCGAACGTAACGGGGTCCCTCGGAACGAATTCCCGCTCTGCTTCTGTCCCTATTGCAGCCGACGGGGCTCGCGAGAAGTTGACACTGTGCGTTGCTCCGCATAAGATGCGTACTCTGCACACGGCATCGTGTTTGGCAGTCGGGAAAATAGCCAATACCGGTTAACAAAAAGGAGGAAAGAAATGGGTCTTGGAGAAGGGCGTGGATTGAGGCACACGGGGGTGCTCGTGGTCTTGTTGGCAGTAGTCTCGATGTCTGGGTGTATGTTTTTCAACCCTGCTCCAGCTATTCTCTATCAGGAGACATTCTCCGGTGCGACAGCAAGCGAGTGGCCCGTCGGGGAGACGGAGAATCGGAACAAGTGGATCGAGGGGGGCAAGTATCACGTCCAGTTCAAAACGACTGAGTACTGGTGGACCTCTTCGTGGAACGACGATCAGGGACCTTTTGATGACTTCCAATTGGAATGCGATATCGCCCACATCAACGGTACAAACAACCTCTCTGCTGCCGGTCTGATCTTCCGAGTCGTCGACGGGGACAACTACTACGTCTTCCGGATCAGCCCAGCGGGTAGTTACTCGATACGAGAGGTGATTGACGGTACATGGAACACCATCGTCGACTGGACGACCTCCTCGGAGATTCTTACGGGGACAGCAACAAACCATGTCACTATCTATGCTGATGGGTCGTCTCTGACCTTTTTCGTCAACGGTGAAGAAATCGACGCTGTGGTGGATGGGTCTTTGTCGGCAGGGTTTGTGGGGCTCATTGCCACATCATTTGACGGGAATTCCGATATGCACGTGTCGTTCGACAATATCGTCGTAACCGAGCTGGAGTAATCTGACCTCAGCTCGATACGGTTCATCCAGGCAGATTAACGACCATCGATGCTGGATTCACGTCCGGGAGAGATATGCATCTCCCACCTACGGGGTGAGAAGCTGGAACCCAGGCCGCAGAAGGACACCCGGGCTTCTGAGGTCCGTCCGTTTCTGTGAAGAGCGCTAGCGGCGTGCCTTCATTCTTGGTCTCCGGCTCTAGTTTGCTTGCTTCTAGTCTCCGTGTTGAAGCCAGGGACGAGGTGCCGGGCATTGCGCAGCCCGGCCCGCACGTGATCGGTATCCGGTTCATGCATCCGCAACAGAAGGATCGCTTCTGTTGCCAAATCAGAACGGTCTTTTCTTGGATTCCCCCTCAAGCAGCCTGTTAGCCCGGCTTTATGAAACGACAATTCCGATCCACAAAAGAAAGCATTGTCAGTAAGACCCACTATCGATATCATCGCCTCTTGTGCCAAAGGACACTTCGCGGGAACCCTGGAAGAGCATCCTGTCTTTCTTCCTAGGCCATCTTGTAAATGACGGCTACGTCTCTTTCCTCGCCCCCCTGCTACCCCTTCTGATTCAGCGACTGGGCCTTTCTCTCACCATGGCTGGCTTCCTTGCGACACTTCTTGCCTCTACTAGCTCATTCCTTCAGCCAGTCTTTGGCCATCTCGTTGACCGGGCCAAACGACCGCTCCCTATCATTGCAGGACCACTATTGACTGTCTGTGCGATGGCGCTTATAGGAACAACGAGGAGTTACTGGCAGCTCATCATTCTGCTAGTTCTAGCTGGTATTGGAACGTCCCTCTTCCACCCCATCGGAGCAACCTCCACCGCTCTCAGCGGACTCAAGAGCCGTGGATTAACGATGGCTGTTTTCTCACTTGGGGGAGGTCTCGGTGAGGCAATAGGACCACTAGCTATCGTTGCCTATGTCGGTGCCTTCGGCATAACCCGCACGCCGTGGCTAATCCTGCCTGCACTGGTCTTACTCGCGTGGATCGCTGCTGCCGCAATACGTCATCGACCGGTACACGCAATCCGGACGGAGTCTCGTAGTCTCAGCTTGCGCTCCCTACCTCCAATGCTTCTCTTATTATGGTCTGCGCTGGTGTTGCGATCCGTAACGGACGCAGCTTTCTACAGCTTCCTTGCCGTACTCATCACCAATCGTGGCTCTTCAGCGCTTGCCGGCGGTGCAGGAATCAGTGTCTTCCTCTTCACCGGTTCTGTTGGTGGCCTTATTGGAGGGAGGTTGGCTGACAAACTCGGATCTAAATGGATTATCTTCACCGGCGTAACCCTTGCCCCCCCTTTCTTCCTTCTCTTTCTCCACGGCCCTGCCTCCTTCTCTCTCCTCTTCATAGGTGCGGCAGGCCTATTCACCTTTGCTACCCTGCCAGTAGGCATAGTGGCAGCACAGCAGCTTCTGCCAAAGAAAATGGGGTTCGTCTCCGGCCTGGTAATGGGCCTTCCCTGGGGTATTGCGGGGTTAGCCCTCACCCCAATCGGATGGGTTGCTGACTTACTTGGTCTCGTTCCGGTAATGACTGGGGTGGCTTTCTTACCTCTCGTGTCAGCAGCGTTACTTCTGTTCTACCGTGACAATAGCACTTCCCAGGATGCGATCCTCGTTGTTGGATAACGCAACCTTTGAAGCCTCCTGTTGCGGGATGACTTTGCGAACGGTAAGAAGGTCCTTTCGATCACACGACCAAAGGGGAACGCCGAGGGTCAAGTCTTCATTCTTGGTCTCCGCTAGTTTGCTTGCTTCTGGTCTCCGTGTTGAAGCCGAAAGGGGATGTGCCACCGGCATTGCGCAACCCTGAGCGCACGCGCGCGGTATCCTGTTCACGGTTCCAAAGCAGGTTTCAGATCCTTGCAGAATGCAGGATGGTTGGGCGCTTAGCATGATGGCGCGCAAGCCGGCGTGCGGGCCGCGGATTGTGTGTCACTGATGGCGGCTAGATCGGCGAGTTCGACGCCCCCTCCGCGGACGACACGGACGAAGTTGTCGATTCGCGACACGTCGCCCTGGGGGGCCCAGCCGTAGGAAGGTTCGCCGATCTTCGGATCGGAGCGCTGACAGCCGGCCCCGTGGACGTCGGCGAACCGGCCGTTCATGTAGCCGAGCCCGCGTCCGAACGCGACGTAGACCGCCGCCTGCCCGCCGCGAGCCGAGGCGTGCGTCGTGTCTGTCCAGTAGAAGCCCCAGTCCTTCTGGCCGGCCTCATTGGTGATGGCCGTTACATTGAACACGGGATCGATCGCCGCGGAGTTCGTCGCGTCCGGCGATCGCGTGTAGTCGACGATCGATTGAAGCTCCTTGGCGTCCGGCAGCCGCCAATCGGAGTAACCGAGGTAGTTCTGCTCGTTCAGGTCCTGCACGTAGGCGAGCGCCTCCTCCCAGTTCATCCCGGTGCCGGAGTCGTCCCGCGGCCACATCAGACCGGTCGCCAGGTCGGAGATCGTGCCATCGCCGTTGTCGAAAAAGTCGTTCTCGCCGTAGGAGGGATTCCCGCGGACGTAGCGGACGAAGTAGGTCTTCTCCTGTCCACCCGGGCCCATCGTGGTGCCGACCGGATAGCCCTTGATCCGGCCGTCGGCAAAGTTGACGCCGAACATCAGCTGCCCGAAGTTGCTCGACCCCGCATAAAGCGTTCTCGTCGCCCACTGCGAGTCGATGACCCGCTCGCCCGCCGACGTGTCGCCGTAGGCGAACTCGAAGTAGGCCGTGTCAATGAACGGGTTGTTGGCCGAATTGCTCATCGGACTGACGTCCTCGCCGGAAAAGTCGATCAGCGAGTAGAGCTCCTTGATCGTCGGCAGCCGCCAGTCGGCGTAGCTGGCAAGCTCGAAGTCGTCGGCCATCGCGACCGCCTCCGAGTACGTCATCTTCCCGTTGTAGCCCTGCTGCCACATCAGGCCGGTGACAAGATCGGTCACCGTGCCGTCGCCGTTGTCGACGTACCGCGGCTGATTTCCGTCGAACTGCGCGTCCTGGCCGTAGAACGCCTGCCCCTCGGACGGTGGACTGATCTGCGAGGTGTTGTTGTAGGTCTTCTCCTGGCCGGTATCGACGACCGGGTATGCCAAGCCGTTCGTGGCGGCGATCGCGTCTCCGGCGTCGAACCATCCGAGAAAATCACAGCCCACAAGCAGCATCGCCAAGGCCACCATTGGTGCAATTCCTATGAGTCTCTTTGTCATGATCTTCATTCTAGTCCCTCCTGCAGTGCGTGATAAAACGAGCGTAGAGCTTGGACATGAATGCAAGATGAAGCTTGTAGACAATGAAGAGCCTCGAGAGAACGAGAATAGGCAGCATATCCTGCTGGTGAGAGACAGTGAGGAACTCGTGAGGCGCTGAAGAAGTCGCCCTGACATGTGGAAGCGTGAAAGCATCACACGGGAGCCTAGCGCTCTAAGCAACTTTCAGAACTCACCCAGACCATCGGTGCCATGCAGTGTGACAGCGCTGCATTTAACCCGATTCATCCGCTATCGAGTCGGCCATGAAAGGAGGCGCAGAGTGGAAAGCTGGCGCGAAGGAGAGCCATTTCGCGGGCTTGACCTCCTAA
>CAZDDA010000149.1:0-5904 GCA_964504085.1 uncultured Thermotogae bacterium
TGGAGGTGGCGCGGCTGCCGGTGGAGAAGCTGGCGCGCGACGACGTGCCCGGCGGCGAGCAGTCCAGCGCGGTCAAGACGCGGGTGATGGCGGCCCGCGCCCGCCAGCTGGCCAGAAACCTGCCGCTGAAGAAGGTTGCAGGGGAGGTGGAACCGGGTAGCGCGAGCGTCTCTGCTCGCGACCCTGACCGTAGCGGCGGCGGCCCTGCCGCCGATTCCGATAACGAACCCCGGACTGCGGACTCCGGACCATCCCAGTCCCACCTGGAGGACTTTGCCGGGGAAGGTGACAGGGGACAGGGGGAAGGTTCAAGGGAGAAGGTTCAAGGGGACCGTAGCGGCGGCGGCTCTGCCGCCGATTCCGACGACGAGCCCCGCACCCCGGACTTCGGACCCCGGACTGCGGACTTCCCCGTCGCCGTCACCAACGCCGCGCTGACCAGCAAGCAGGTCCGCGCCTACTGCAAGCTCTCCGAGCCCTGCCAGGCGCTGCTGGCTAGAGCCGTCGAGCGCCTGGGTCTCAGTGCCCGCGCCTACGAGCGCATCCGCAAGGTGGCGCGCACCATCGCCGACCTCGACGGCAGCGAGGACATCGAAGTACCGCACCTCGCCGAGGCGATCCAGTACCGCAGCGGTGAGGAGAGATTGAGGGGGTAGTTCGAGTGGCCTCAATTCGTTCGAACTGTGGTTGACAATGGCACTGAATGCCGCTCGGGATAGCGTTGTGGCTGATGGCGGCGATGCTTAGTCGAATTCAAGAGAGCGTTGAACGCAGTAATGCTCTGTGTGGATCGTACAAGGCAATACGGCGGGATCGTCTGTACCTACGAGATAGCAACCTCCCCTCGCAATCCACCTGCCAGCTGGATGCCTCACAGGAGAGGCAACTCCTGAGATTCGCCAGTTCGATGTAGGACACACTTCCAGTATCACGCCTCTAGAAATCAGCAGGTCCATCAGGTGCTCGTCCAGCATCTGTGCCAAATCGGACGAATCGGTAGCGGATATCCTTGGCCTGCGCGGGCCTGGGACCAACGAGTCAGCCACCGCTTCCCAGGTGTGCCGCGCCCGCTCTCTCTGCCCTTCATCGTCGAGTGAATCAATCAGGCTGGGAATGCTGCTCTCCAATTCGTTCCACTGCCACCAGTACATGGTGACGGTTTCAACACCTGGATTGCGCGTCGGATCCAATACGTCTAAGCCGTGCGCAAGCCGGTCACCGGCCCCAAGATTGCCGTGCGAGACAACTCGCCAGATGTCGCTGATCCCCTTCAGCGGGCAACAGGTGTCCTCGCCGCAGTGAAACGCTATGAAACAACGATCATTGCACAGACGTTCCTTGATGTAGTCACGGAGCCTGACCAGTGACTCGATGTGAGGAGCCCAGAGGAAATCCCGCTCCGGACCCACGATGTCCAGCCCGTCAACCAGCTGCCTGTGTCCTTGATCTTCCAGAATGAGGTCCACGAATGCCCTCATTCGGCCGTAGATCCGATCCGCGTCGAATAGAGCTCGCTCCGCCTCGCGCATCAGGCTATTGAAGTCCTCGTTCCTGCGCAGGCAGAGGACAAGTCGCCAGCGAATGGAATCGAGGGCGATGTCCAGCCACTTCAGTGTCAACTTCACGCTGTTCTCGCCGCTGTGATAGCGTACATCTTCGTAGGATAGCCTCACATGCGCTTCGCACGGTTCTCCTAGAGCACGATAGACCGAGTTCACGGCTTGCGCCAGCGGCTCCTTGAAGCGCCAGGTCTCTGCATTGACAACTCCAAGCCAGCTCATTTGCTTGGCGATCTTGAACAGCTTCAGCCGCGTTCCTACAAAGGTGCCACCGCGAATATTGAATGACAAACCGCTGGACACTTGGAACCAGTGGTTCTTACACCGCAAGTAGGTCAGCAGCAGCTCCTGTACGAAGGTCGAGACGCGATTCTCGGCGGATAGCCACATAATCCTCGAGACGCACTCACGTTCCAGCTTCAGAAAGCCCAGAATGCATCGGTCGATCAGCTCACCCGGTCGTCCTGAAGCAGCAACGCGTTTGGCGCAATCTCCTTGAAGGTGCGCAGCCAGGAAGGAGGCGAGTTCATCTCTGTCTGCTCCATCATTCACGACCCGGACGACCAGTTCAGTCAGCTCATACTGGCGGGCCGTCTCTTGTTCGGGCTGGCCAGCCGACGGTGGCGTGTCTGTGAGTTGCAGAAGGGCGGCGAGCAGAATCCTGGCAGCTGCAACGTACTCGCGTAAGCGATACTCCCTGAGAAACTCGATGCATTCGTAATGCGGCGGTTCGTTCATTGAGTCGTGTTTGAACACCACGCCTGTGTTCATGTAGTGAGCCCACATCACTGCCGGTGGACACATCGATCCAGCGTGGATGTGAGCGTCGATCAGGTTTTGGCGCGCATCGGGTGGATCTACTGGCATTGGCACAATCGGCAATTCCGTGGCAACAGCCGCAAGGTGAGACGCGCTCTTGGCGTGCGGCAAGTAGGCCAGAATGCTCAACGTATCACCATCATGTCCCCAGCACACACGTAACCATTCTTCCCAAGTGGCTTCGGCAATCCTGAGGTCCTGCTCGAATCCCTCGTGGATTCTTGGGGTGCAGTCGCTGAGAAGCAGGAAGACGTTCCTGTCATGCTTGAGTACATCCGCCAAGTCGCCTTCGACTTCAGCTCTATGGGTGGGAAGGGAGACGCTAAGCCGGCTTACCAGGTGATCAGCACATGCACGGAGTAGGCCACCGCAAAGCGGTTGCCTCGCGAAACCCCCGAGACCATTCAAGTCGCCAAGGACCAGAGCGAGGATGCTTCTGCGGATTAGCAGGGGGGTCTTCTGTAGCACTCCTAAACCTCCGTGCGGGTGCGAGTATTCGATAGGTACGAGGCAGCCCCACACGAATATCTGGCAATCATGGTCCTCTAACCTCACTTGCGCCAGCCACGTGTTTTGACGACTCTGGAAGCCCACGTCTTCCACAGCTCGGGCGGCTCACTACGGCTCTGCCAGGTATCCTGGAACTGCGCCTCCTGAAGCGTCGCGATCAGCTGCGCGACAGCGGACCAGCGCCGCATCCAATCCAGTGAAGAGAAGCCGTAGTTGAGGGCTTCCCAGATTGCACAGGCCTCGCCTGCTGGATCTGACACGATCCTCCCGACATCTAGCTTGCCCCGCTCCCTGCCAGTCACCAAGCCGGTCTCAGAGAGAGTGTCTAGGAGCTCGGCAATGGAATGCAGTAGGGCATCTCGTTTGGATCGGGCTTCGGGTCCGCTAACTGCTCCTAGAACTGCACGCATGGGCAAGTCAGCCAAATAACATACGCCTAGCAGCTTCCTGTAGTCAGGAAGCTGCTCGCGTTTGCGTGTCATGAACAGCAGCAACGTATCGAGAATTCCCCGGACCTCTACCAGCGTCCATGGAAGCTTCGCGTCTCCATGGAAGTACGATGGGTCCTCTCTCGCGAATTGCTGCACATCCCCGTCGAATCCGAGTTCCAGGACCAGCGCATCGATGTGGTAGCAGGCTTGAATGGATAGAAGACCAACACAGCGATAGAACGCGGCTTGGATGTCCTTCGGCTGGACGTCTTTCTCTTCCATTCCATCGAGGGCTTGAACGAAGTCCTGAGCGTGATCATCATACTGCCTCATCCTATGGTACTGCATCACACGGTGATGGTACCTGCCAAGCCCGGCGGAGTCAGTGATATAGGCTGGCGCCAGTCGATCACGATCGACGGTCACGATTGCATGTGAACCAATGCGCTCCTCGAAAGCCGCATCGACTGTTGTGATGTTGGTGTCGAAACTCGAGATTGGGGCGCGTGTGAAGCACTTAGCCAGCTGCTTGGGGATTGGGACCGGTCTGTATGCCAGCCCGGCGACCTGGATCGCGAGTGTCTCGATGATGTTTTCCAACCGCACACCGTCTGCGAGAGCCCAGTCAATGCAAAGGCCAACCAGACCAGTGCCCGAACTCGCGTCAATCGGCCTCGTGGCAAGCGAATACGTGAGTCTGTAGTTCTCAGTCCCTGTAACGGCAGTTCTCAATAGGATGAAGGTTACCAGCTCCTGGATAGTATCAAGGCGGTCGATCTCAATCGAGTACTCGCTCCGTGCAACCTCCATGGCGGCTGCGAACTCGCCTGAGTTGAGGAAAGGTCGCAGGACATCCATGCAAAACATGCTGTGTAGCAGGTTTTCAGCGTCGCGAATCGGGCTCAGTCTGATGCCGCTCGTGGATAGCTGATCAGAGGCTAGGGCGGACTCCGATCCGATCGTGTGCTCGTACAGGTCCAGCATCCGGGCTCTGTCGGCATCGCTCATATTGGCTGATTCCGCGACGTAGCGGGCGCAGGAGTCGCTTACCATCACGTATTGATTGGCGAATTGCCGTAGGTTGTCGCTGAATATCTCCGGATGCACCTCGATGAGCTCGGCCATGTTGCCCTCATCGGACTGCTCAACGCGGGTATACACACTTCTGAGGACATCAAGAACGGATCTATCCTCAGCACGACCCGGGATTCGAAACGGGCGATGGAGACGGTCTCGTTCGGAGAGGCCGCTCAAGTGATAGCGTGCAGCAGGAGGAAGCACCTTGGTAAGCAGGTTGAGGACGTAGTCGTATTCAGCTTTGGCTTCTGCGCTGTGAAAGGCCATTCCTGTCATGCCGAACAAGTAGCCCGATCCTGAATTCTCGGACTGCTCGCGGAATTCAGGGAGCTTTGGAAGCTTGTCAAGCCTGTTGTTTCTTAAGCGACGCTCAAGCGATGGCAAATCCACAGCGAGGATAGTGACGATTTGCGGGCTTGTCAGATATGTTCTCAGTGTGTCGATCACTTCCTCTGCCTTCTCAATAGCGATATCGGCGTCATCGATAAGTACGACCAAGAGCGTCTTGTTTGCCCTCTCAAGAAGCCTCTCAATCCACGCGTGGAACGTCGAAACCGCATCCGCTGGAGAGGATAGCAGCTCGTAGAGCCTCGAGTTCCACTCCTCAACACTGATTGTCTCTCTGGCTATGACATCATATGTGCGCATTGTATCGAGCGTCCAGCTTGGATCTCGGAATCGCAAGGAGTCCTCCTGGAACAGCTCCTTGGCCAGATCAGGCTCCTCGCGCTTGAGTGCCTTCTCGATTGAGTGCACTACCACACCCGAGACAGGCAGCAATGCACTCAGGCGGTCAGGATGGATGATGTCCAGCACGAGTGCGGTCTGAATCTCCTTACGGACGGCCTTCGCGATGGTCATGAGAACGGACGTCTTACCGATACCACGATTGCCAACGATTGTGATAACATGATGCGGCGCGAAATCCCGCCGCAGTTGGTCAGGGAGATGTATGCTATCGCTGAGCGCGCGCTCGGCAGCAGTGATACGCCCTAGCATGGCGCGGACAACTTCACGTTGGTTGCCGACCATGAATTCATCGTCCAGCGCCATCGGCCCGAGACCAACGTAGTCATGAAGCATGTCGGCTGCCATGTTGCCTCCGTGTCAAGCCCTGCGGGTCAGTATGGTGCAGGCATTATAGCAGCCGAAGCACTGCCGTGGCAGATAGCTTGCACGCTGCTCCAGACGGCTCGATCGGGTAGTGCTCCAACTGCCATGACACGCTGCAGACGCCTCACCTCTGCTGGCTTGTGACAAGGGAGGCATGTGGGGAGCAAAAGGTGGCGCCATTGAAAACGAAAAGCAGCATCTTACTAGCCTCGGGTCAGCTCCGACGCTGATTCCCTTAGCCGGCAGTGTGCCGACGGCCGGTAGCACGGGCGTCTCGCCCGCGATACCCGCCGTCACCAACGCCGCGCTGACCAGCAAGCAGGTCCGCGCCTACTGCCGCCTCAGCGAGCCCTGCCAGGCGCTGCTGGCTAGAGCCGTCGAGCGCCTGGGTCTTT
>CAZDDA010000150.1:0-5904 GCA_964504085.1 uncultured Thermotogae bacterium
ATCTACTGGTCTTTTACCCGGAAGACCGACGAATCAGGGTTGATTTGACTCGCCGGTCGAAGATGGGCACGACAGAACTGACTGTATCAACTCAAGCTGAGGAGCTGGCAAATAACAAAGTTCAGTTTGTGATTGGAGATATCTCAGGTGCACTAGTCCTCAAGCCAACTAGTATCAGAGGTTACTTCAGAGGAACTTGTGAACTAGAGTTAACCTTCCGTGATGCATCTAGATATGTACCTCAATTCTTGATCGCCACTTCGGAAGAGGAGAATGACTGAGATTGCCCCTTTATCTAATGCAAAGCATTGCACGATTCAAATTGGCGAATACTACATGTGCTACTTGTGTGACGGTGGCACTTTTTCAGCCGATAGTCGCAATGTTCTTCCAAAATGAACGATGAAAACATTTGAAGAAATAGCGCAAAAAGCTCTAAGACTCGAGCGATTGTCTGATGGGATACTGTGCCCTATCCCCGAGGACTGCAGAAAACTTTTCAATTCCAGCGAAAACGGCTGGCTTCGAGCCTGTTGCCAATGGCTTGAGCAGGGAAGTCACCAAGTTCCAGAGGAAGTCTATCCAGACATAGAAAATATACAGGATTCTAACCACCCTAAGCGCCAGGAAGTCGCCCATCTTCTTCTTTTGTGTACAAAGATTGCGATTTGTGCTCGACGAATCTGTCAGGATGTCAATGGCGACCGTAAAGAGCTTGTCCATCACCTCTGTAAAGCCGCCTGGAAAGCATTGACCACCCAAGATGCTGAACTAACCGCGATTCAGGAACAGATGAAGGAGATCGACCAGAAAGCAACGGCAGACTCGCCAGAGTCCATAGTGCACAAGATGTTATCCAAAATTGCTGATTCGGTCACCCCACTCACGCGGGAACAGGCTCCCTCAACCTGGCACTTGCGGAAAGTAGGCTGGCTATATGACCTGATTGTTCTTCTCTTGGGCAATTCACAAAAAAGACCGAAGATTCGCGAGACACGTGTACCGTTTGTGCTCGTTTCCGAAAATATAGATCTGGAAAATGAAAAGTCGTTCATTGCAGAGTTTGAGTTTGATGTGCTACCGAACGGTCGGGGTGAGGTTTTCATTACACCGGAGCAGTCATTTGTTGAGTTTAAGAAGGGTTTCGATGACCTCTTTGATGTGTCCCTAGCAGCGGCTCGGCGAACGGTTACCGACGAAGAAGATACCGATACAAATCCTGATATCCGGGTGAGAATAAACCGAATAGAGACAGCTATAGGAAAAAGGAGCCGACAGGAGATTGATCTGGAGCGGCGCCTTCTGGACAACGATGTTTTGGAGGGACGCTCGGCCACCGCGACTGGAGCAATAGGGTACTATCACGCCCTCAGCGGCAAGGTCTATGACCACAGAGTGATTGTGCTTGCAGAGGTGGACGCACGTGGCAACCTCGGTCCGGTCGACCAGATCGACACTAAGATAAGAAGAGTCGTTTCAAGTGGTTTATTTGACACGGCAGTCGTCGCAGATGGCAACGAAGGTCAGGCCAAGAAGGAATTGTCAGAGAATGATATTGTTCAACTATTAGCAGTTTCGGAGTTAAAGAAGCTTGCGGGCGTACGGTCTGTCCTGACAAAAGAGGTTCTATCCTATCTAAGGGATGTCGCGACAGAGTTTGGGAAGTTGCCAGAGTACTTTCCGGAACACCTGCGCGACAGCAGCCCAGACAGTTCCCCTTTCGATAGAATTCGGCAGACCGTGCAGGTCGTCGAAGATCGAAGTGGATTGGACAAATGGTTAGCCGAAGAACGTGAGCGCCAGCGCAGGTCGGGTGTGGACCCCGATGCGATGGCCTACAGCCCTCGCAGAGGTCTGCCTGTCGATGGTAGTGGCGACGGCTATCAGACAGCTTCGGCGCATACGACCTCATGGAATGAGCGGATCGGCAGTAGGTTCTTACGGGCGACCATTCTCGGCGATCCTGGCTTCGGTAAAACGTGGCTCCTTCGCTACGAAGCAAGACGACTGGCTCTTAAGGCCGTCGATATGCTCACAGCCAAGATAGGCGATTTGGATGACATTGATTTGCCAGTCTTTCTGAGACTGTCTGCTCTGGCTAATAGGAAAGGTGCCTTGGAAGATGATGTTGTCAGGTTGCGAGGCTACAAACTCTGCACCGGGCACAAACTCTCCGAACGTTTCCGTGAATATCTGCGTAGACAACTCACTTCAAGTCACGGCAATCTTTTGCTGGATGCGTGGGATGAGATATCTGATCTCCAGCACAGACGTTGTCTGAGGGACCGGATCCAGGCGTTTGCCCGCCAGTATCCAACGAGAATTCTGCTGACTTCCCGCCTCGTGGGATATCGCCTAACGCAGCCACCACTACCTGACAGCAAGCAGCTCGAACTTCTGGCTCTGAATCCGAAGCAGGTCGAGGTATTCGTTAAAGTATGGTTTCGTTCGGACCAGCAAAAGGCAAGCCAGTTTGTGAACCAGTTGAAGCAGCATCCGCAGTTCCGTGGCTTGGCTAGAATCCCCCTGATGCTTGGACTACTCTGCGAAGCTTGTCCGCAAGGAGATTTCCCGGAACGCCGGGGCGACCTCTACAACCGCTGTCTACGTGGTTTGCTCCGTGATTGGCACAGGAGCGACACTAGACGCAAATATACACGCAAGCTACTTAGCACTGCTTATGTAGAGGAACTACTTGATGCGTTGGCTTACGCCTCTCTCGATCTGTTCCAACGAGATCGCCAGCAGTTCCGAACCAGCGAACTCTGTCAGTCGCTCGATGCTTGGCTAGACTATCTGCACGAATCGAAACCAAGACACCAGTTCGTAAAAGATAACACTACTGCTATTGAATTAATGGAGCGTTTTCAGGACGCTGGCATAGTTATTTCAGCTACGAGTGGAGATGACGGTGAGCTGTTGTTTCTGCATCTGACATTCCAGGAGTACCTCGCAGCTCGTGCTCTGGCTAAGAGAGTGGATTCCATTAAGTTCGCGATACAACACGCATACGTCCCATCCTGGGATCAAGTGCTGGTGATGCTTGGAGGGATGATCGAAAGACCTGGTCCGTACATCGCAGCGTGGCTTCGCAAAAACAAAGAGGACTTGTTGTGTCGGCCGTTTGTGATGGCAATTCAGGCTGCCACCGAGGCCGGTCGAGATCGACTACCCGAGGAACTCTTTCTCAAAATGGCGGATGAGTCAGCGAAGATTTGCCTGGACGATTTGCTTGTGTCTTTGACCTACGTAGCAGAACGTGGCATTAGGTACCTTCCGGAAGCCATAGGACCTGTCTCTACTGCGATCAAAGCAGGTAGAATTCATGAGGGTATTGACGCGTTGGTTTACATAGGTTCCGACAAGGTAGTCCAACTCCTAAAGGAAGCTACGACACACAAAGACCTCGAAGTGGCCGCTACAGCAATGTTCGCGTTGGCTGAGATTGGCTCCGATCAGGCTGTACAAGCCGTGGCGCTAGCCCTGCGAGATGAGGACGTCTCTACACGCCTCACGGCAATGATGTTACTGGGCAATGTTGGTTCTGAGCAGGCAGGCATCCAGATAGCGCAGACCCTTAGAACCGAAGACGACTGGTTTGCACGAAAATTTGGAGTCCACATTCTGGGCGAAATTGGCTTCTCGCAGGCGGTACCTCTCCTGGAGCAGGCTCTTGACGACAAAGACGTTCCATTAGTACGCCGAGAAGCAATTCTGGCCCTATATAAGATCGTCCCTGATCGGGTCGTTCGAAAGTTAATAAGGGGCCTGAAGCACAAAAAGGCGACGGTGCGTGCGAGTTCGGCCGAAGCTCTCGGGGAGATTGGCTGCGAGAAGGCGATACCTGCTCTACTGCAGTCCTTGTTGGATATGAAGTCCGGGATACGCAGCGAGGCAGCTGAAGCATTGGGTAGAATTGGCTACGGTCGTTCCGTTCCATCGCTGGAGCAGGCACTGCAGGCCAAGGACTCTGAGGTTCGTTCTCAGGCAGCTGAGCTTTTGGGTAAGATAAGATCCGTTCAGGCAATCCCAGCCCTTACGCGTGCCTTGGAAGACGAAGGCTCTGAAGTGCGTGAGAGTGTTGCCGAGGCTCTGAGCCAGATCGGCTCCAAGAAGACAGCACCCGCTTTGCTTAGGGCTTTACAGGACAGAAGCTCCGGAGTGAGCGAAAAGGCGGCTAAAGCCTTGGGGCGAATGGGCTTTGAACAGGCCATTCCAATATTGGGAAAGATGTTGAGATATGGCATCTGTTGGGATCGTTCCGATGTTGCTGAGGCTTTGGGCAAGATTGGCTCTCACCAAGCCGTCGCAGTGCTGAGCCGGTCCGCGCGGGACGAAGACAACACTGTACGAAGCAGTGTGGTCAGAGCTTTGGGTGAGACTGGATCCGAGAAGGCAATTCCCGCGTTGGCGAAAGCGTTACAAGATAGGGAGTCAGGCATCCGCAAGGAAGCAGTGGAGGCCTTGGGCAAGATTGGTACCAAAAGGGCAATCCAACTGCTTATACGTGCTCTACGATCAAGCGATTCAGAAGTGCGGCAGAAAGCAGTTGAAGCTCTCAGCAAGATGGGGCCGGAGAAGGAGTTTCTGGCGGCAAAGAGCATCCTGAAGAACAAAGACCCAAAAGTCCGTCAAATTGCAATAAACGCGCTGGGTGATACTGGTTCCACGAAAGCAGTTCCGGCTTTGGTACGTTCTCTGCGAGACAAGGATCGCTACGTACGAATACTAGCGTGTAGCGCTCTGAGGACGATATTATCACGCACGACATCCGCCCATGTTGTTCCGGTCACGATTAAAGAGGTGAGAGATGACTTGCGTTCGTTGGCTGACAGGCTTGATCTTCTCGCGAGCCTCTGTGAAAAATCCGGGGTTTGAGGAAGTAATCCCAATGTCCTGGACAATCAGAGGATAATCTCTATCCATGTTGTCAACCAGACCGAGTATTCAGATAACTAACGCGCTCGGTAGGCCGGGGCCCATGAGCCTTGTTCGGACTCGTTGTAGAATTCTGTGTGTAACATTGTGCTTGGTCTCGATATATACGACAAGTTAGGCATTATAAGAATTGCCCACTCCAACTCTTTCTCGCTCTTCCGGTATCCAAGTTCCATTCCGAATGGCAAGTAGAATAGCTTTTTGGGGGCTTCTTCCAATACTCACGGCACTACATACATATTGAACAGTAGGCAAGACACTGAAATGCAACGAAAACAAAAACAGAGGACCGAATTGAAAGGAGATCACCATGTCTTTCTACAACGATGAGCCGATGAACAGCCTGTATCCCACCGTAACGAGTTCTTTTAATGATCAGTTTCGTCATGATCCCATCTTCAAATGGCTTCCGGAGCCACGGCCCCGAGTAGTGCCACAGCCAGACCCACTTTCCTGTCGGAACTGGCAAAGAGACTACGGTCTGCTTCATTGTCCATACAGGCCGCTTATTTGATTGGTCGCTGGAGACCGGGGCGAGACTGAGGGCAAAGCGGGCTTCAAACACAAGCCCGCTTTGTATCTATTTTATTTCGTGCGGATATTCGGTGAGACTTGGCCTCCGGGTGTTGGATGGTCTCCATGCTTCTATACCCGTAGGCATTGCTCACAGATCTGGAGACATCGCGTTGGCCCGCTATTTCGAGTGTCCACGATGGACAAACTCACAAAGGAACCGATCCTTTTCCTTAGAAGAGTTCGTCGTCTCCCTGAAAA
Source organism: uncultured Thermotogae bacterium (assembly GCA_964504085.1). Classification (GTDB taxonomy): domain Bacteria; phylum Bipolaricaulota; class Bipolaricaulia; order UBA7950; family UBA9294; genus CAZDDA01. The sequence goes on from CAZDDA010000150.1 coordinate 5,713, forward strand.
ATCTGCATTTATCCGCTAGCTGCCTTAACGCTGTCTCAAACCTCGAAGAAGGTTTCCACCCGTGCTGTCCCCCATACCGGCTGTTCAGATAACTCACATGCTCAATAAGGCCAAGCCGTGTCATTTTCGCACGAGTCCTTTGGAGGACGCGTCGTGATACGTTGTACCTTGACTCAATATACGCAAGGCTCG
>CAZDDA010000151.1:0-5886 GCA_964504085.1 uncultured Thermotogae bacterium
AATACTAGCATCGATAGGAAGCAATAATTTTCCAGTGCCAGTGATTGTGCCGGTGGAGGGCACCTGCACGTCATTCCCGACTCGCAACCCGTTAGTCGAGAAGGAGGCAATGTCCAGGGAGCCATCTACAACCAAGTTGTTGGATATAGTCGTGTAATGCCAACCCGTAGTCGTTCCGTCACGACTCACTGCATAACTTGCCCCGGCTGCAATAGTTGCATCATAGAGCGAAGCTACTGCATACTTGAGCCAGAGAACCTTGCTTGCTCCGGTGAATGTCCAGTCTGCCGTTCCAACCGTGAATGTTCCTGTTAAATTATTCTTAAAATTCCCGCCGACCGCATGCGACCCGCTTCCAGCATCCCACGCGGTACAAGCCGCCGTGAAATCCACGCAGTCGATATCGTAGGTCGCCGCGTCGAAGGTGCCGGTGTAGGCGGCTTCCCAATCCATATTACCCAATGCCGCAGTATTCTCATCCAACGTGCAATTAACTACAGAACTACCATTCCACAAGGCATTTTCTGTCGCTGCTGGCTTGTGCAGGGCCGACCAATTAGAGTCAATCGAATAGACTTCACTACCACCAGAAATCCATACATTCGGGCCACCTGCGGGTGCCGATGAATAGAGGGCCGCGATGGGCCCTGATCCGATTGGAGCGATGCCCATCATGTCTTGCTAAACTCCTGTCGGGAGCCGGGGGTGTCACAGGGCACATGGAAGTCCGCTGCCACCAGATGAATCCAATCATCATAAGTATCGTTGACAGCATCCGTTCCTTCCCGTTGCAAGGAGCAAAGCAGCACGTCGCTGATCTTCAAGCCGGTGCCACTGATCGTTCCGATGGTGAATGCTTCATGCTTATCAGCGTCGGATGGGCTAGCATGGGTAACGCTGTAAGTAGTCTCTGCTGGGAAGTCCTCATTGACGCTCGCCGCCGAAGCAGTCAGGTGCCACCGACTATTCCCGGCATCCGCATCAGCGTGAGCCGTGTGAATATGAAAAAGAATGTCTTCGCCCTCTTGGTACTTATGCGTCAACTGAGCCGTGAAGTAGAGGATATTGTCGGCATTCTTCGCAAAGGACAGAACGTAGCTCCCCTTGTAGGCAGTCCAAGTCGGATCGCTCACCCCCGCCAGCTTCGTTGCTCCAATCACTACTTGCTGGTCATCCCAAGTCGGCTGGTTCCAGGTGATTGTCTTGTTGGCTGGCAACCATATCTTGAGATCATCACTCGACTCGATATCATTTGCGGCAAGGGCATTGTTCGTCGTCGCAGCGACATCTACCCAGACGTTCTTCGTACCGGCTGCGAAGTTGACTGCTGCATCAGCGTTGGTCGATTCGATGATTGTTGTTCGCGCCAGGGTGTCGGGTGATGCGTCCGTGACCGTGCCGATTCCGATTTCCCAATCACCCGACGATGGGTCTTCGATCACGTAGTAGCAAGTGTTCCCGTCACCAATGCCATCGACGAATGTCGTATAACCGGAAACGGCCCCGCCTAGATCGACGGTGCCAGTGCCAGTGGTCGTGGTCGTTTCTCTTACTCTATTCGCTAACATGTCACTTCCATAAGTATTGAATCGCAACCGTTCCAATCGAGCCTACAGCAGCGCTGATCACGCCTCCGGCCCACAAGATCACTTGCTTGATATGTTTCAGATGAGCGACATCAGCCTTCAAACCAGCTTTGCCGTTCCCGTTGACGTCTCTATCCAACTGCTTGATCTGTTCGACGCAGTGTTCGCAGTGGGCAGACTGCACTAATTGATGCTCATGAATCTCTCGAATCAGACCATCGCGTTCAGCATCTGTCATCGCCATGTCACCTTGTAGTGATCGACCCCATTCGCAGATAGTAGACTGCACAAGGAATCTTCGGCGCTCTTCGTAGTTCCACTCTTACCTCCGCCACACCACCAAGACGACTGTTCCTCGTTTTCATCATCGTACGAAAGAATCCTGGCCAACTCGATGTAGCCAACATACCTCCAACCGACAACCCCGTTGTTCAACGAGTGTTTCGTCTCAACGTTCCAGGCCCAGACGGTCAATTCGCAATAGCTGCCGCCTTCGTGTGGATAATCATAATCGTAGTCGTACACCTCCCAAAGTTCGGTGACGCACACGTTTACTTGTTTCCTGTTAGGTTCGATCCATCGCTTCGTCTCAGCCTTGCTCATCGCACCGATCTTCAATTTCGTCTTTTCCTCGTCGCCGTCCTTCCAGAACAGGAATATCTGAGGATATGGTTTCCCCTTCTGTTTGATCCTATTCGCTGTCTTGTGATCGATGTCGAGATATACATAGCTGACCTCCTTCAAGAATCCTTCCCTTTCTAGTTCAAGCATCGTGTCGTTCTGATCCTTGCAACCAGGGCAACCGTCGAACCCAACGACCACAACCATCGGAAAACCAGCCTCATACGCAGCGTGAGCATCCTTGTATTCGTCGAATACAGCCGCAAACAGCAACATCATGATCGCAGTCATTCTTCCTTCTCCTTCGGAACATCGGCTTTGAAATGCCAGTAGCGACCGAGAGGACCCTGCATCCGTAAACCTTTTAAGCGAAGGTCGCGAATCAACAGATGAGTCTCGACGACGGTCGGTGTCGCAGCGTCGCACATCTGACGAAACGCGGTGCAAGCCTTAACGGCGTGCGGAACGACGTGGTCACCAATGTCTCTCAGTCTCATTTTCTTATCCTCAACCAGCAGGCTGCTCGCAGACCAAGATAGCAGCGATACGCCAACTCTCGACGTATCCCCTGGCTCACAAGCGCCTGACGAAACTCTGAATCCGCCCACGCCTTGTCCTTCTTGCAGACTCGACACAGGTAGTCGTGATAGATGCCACTCTCCATCGCATCCAAGCGGCTAGGAAGCATCCAGGCCAGTATCACTGGGAAACTAGGCCCGTCAGATTCCGTACCAGCAGGGACAACGAACTCAGTCCCATCTGGTCTTACGTACGCAAGATCCTCCATCAGTCGAACTTTGCGCTTGAGGAAAGCCCTGAAAGGACTGAACCACTTCACAGGTTCGACAGGGAGGAACTCGACTTTTAACGTTGAAAACCCACTCATGATCGACCTCACGCTGCGAGAACGTATTTGTGCTCGGGTATCTTGATCGACCGGAAAGCGTAGCATCCGTAACCAAGGAGTCGACGCGAGAGGGTGTCGTAACCAAAGCCATTGTCACCCCAATCCGGGGTCCAGCTGTTCGCATACTTGACTCGCCACTGTCCGTCGTTGTAAACCATTCTGGTTCCAAGGATAGCGTGACCATCGCGACCGTACAGAACCGGCCGACCTCGCCAGATCGCCGAACCGAACTCCTCTTCGGTCGTGATCTTCTCAAATTCGATGATGCAGAAGTTGATCGCCAAATCTTCCCAATCCCTCGGAAGACGATTGCTCCACCCGACATTCGGAAACGTGATCGAGAACAACTCCTTGTTCTCCGCGTTGTCTGTCGGGAGCACACCGCGATCGCGCAGTTCGGTGACATTCTCACCAAGCCCGCTACCGCTGTTAGGGCCGCTTCCTACACGCTTGTAGAGAGACATAGCTGAGAACTCAATGCAGACACCAAGTGCCGCCCTAAGCAGCGTCTGGTAGCCCTGAGTCGCAGCATTCGACGTGCAGCTACCCTCACGCCACTGATCCTTGATGAGCCAGATCAGATAATCGAGGGTTCGCCCCTTCTGCATGTCGGCAAGATTCCGCCACTCAGAAACCGGGATGATCTCCTGCTTGGGCATGAGCTTGATCCCAGCTTCCGGGTCAACGGACAACTGCGGGGTCGGTGAACAACCGAGAAGCATCTCGCCTTCCCAGTCATCTCCTTCGACGTCGGGGTTTCGGTTCCGCTTCTCTGCGATTCGTTCGGCTTCCATCCCAAAGTCGACGTCAAGCCACTTTGGGTCGATCTTCATATCAGTCCTCGTATTTCTTCACGTAATCGATCAGTTCGTTCACACTAGTTTTCGTCGACCGCGAAGCCACGACCTTGCCGGTCTCTTCGTCAATGATCAATGTGGCCGGCAATCCAACCTTCTCGGCAGCGGGCAGATATTTAGCCACAACAGAATCCTTCTTCACAGATTCGTCATCGAGAATCCAGCATCGGCGATCCTTGAAAAACGGATCCAGACGAACCCGACTCCGAAACGCAGCGAATCGTGGAGTATCTTCACCAGACTCACGAACGATCAATGTCCACTTATCACCGGGTAACGGGTCGGGCTCAGGATCTGGGTCCGGGTCAGGATCAGGGTCCGGGTCGGGCACACCGGAACCAACCGTCACCTTCTTCACGGCGGTCGGCAGGGCGGGTAGCGTTTCGTCCCGCCGATCTATGACGAGTATGAATGTCACACCCTTTTCAGTAGGTGAGATTGAAACCGACGGTTCGAGCATAATCCCTTGAGGGACGAACAACATCTCTACCTTGACAGGCATGATCATGTTCTCGTGCTGCACCTGAATCTTAGACACCTTCTTCCAGACGTCCTTCAATTGATCTTCGCCGCTAAACACGAAGTCGATACCTTCGATCTTATACGACGTGTCCTCTTTCAAGGCGATCTTAGATGGACCCTCAATGGTGATCTCCTCCCCACCTGCACAGAGGCAGGTGACGAGGAGTATCATGAAGAGAATCCCAGATAAAATCCGGGTCATTGTACAGCCTCCACGAATGGATTCAGCCCAACATCACCAGGAGCAGGTGCCGGTTCAAGGAACAGCGGCAGATACTTCAAGAGCATATCAAGCAATTTCTGAATAAACTCAAGGATGGCATCAAAGTCGATGCCAGGCGTCTCTGCGTATGCCTTGGCATTTTCTCCGACAATCTTCTCCATAACAGCAAGTGCCGTTACGTCATCACCCTCCCTTTTCAGTTCTCGAGCCGCTCGTGCAACGTTCCGAAATGTCAAACCAAGTTTTCGCCTCTCCCTCCGAGACATCTTGTTCGGATCACCGGCAGCTGGTACGTCGGATTCGACGACACCGATCACTTGAACATCTACCTCGGCAGCATCGACCGACATCGGCAGAACACATAGCAACGCAAACAGAATCAGCAAACCTCTCATAACAGTTCTCCTTTGTCACCTATCATTTTCTACCGGTGTTCGGCCGCGGCGTGACTATCCTGTCGGCCTCCGGTTCTTCATCTTCAATTGAATGCGACGGCTCACGCGTCCATGGTGCATGATACACGCCATCCTGATCTACGAAACCCTTTGTCCGTATCTCGATTTTCGCCCTCTCGATCTCCTCTGGCGATGGAACAAAATCTGGCTGAGCGCCACGAATCTCGATCCCCTTTTCCTTGAGAATCTCGCTGATATTCTTATGATGCGTACGAAACCTCGCCGCAATCTTCGTGACTCCCAAACCATCCTCGACGTACATTTTGACGACCGAGTCGATCTGCTCATCTGTGAATCGTTTCCCTCTCTTCCAGATCATATTCCACGCCTGTATTCTATACCAAAATTGCCTTCATTGGAACCATGTGTCTGATGCTCTCCTATTTCTAGCAGACAATCTCGGCTCTTTCGCAACTTCATCCTCCACTTCGCAGATACCCCTCAGGAAATCTGGCATATCAACATATTCTTCACCCTTCTTCGCATCCATGTCCTCGTCGTTGTACGCGAGAACAGCATCTGGAGACCATAGGCCGAACTCGCTGATGATCTCAACGCACTTTGGTAGGGCAATAACGACGGAAATCCCGACATCGGCGTGACCATGCATATCGCTCACGGCTACCAGTTTCAACCTGCCAAGAACCCCCTCCTCGATGTCAAACTTGCCAAAATCCCTTCTCAACTCCTCGTTTTCATACGAATGCAACCTATT
>CAZDDA010000152.1:0-5883 GCA_964504085.1 uncultured Thermotogae bacterium
CTTCCACTATTGTGCCAGTGAAACGTGGGAAGCCAATAGGCAAAGGGAGATGGGTAATGCAGAAGAGGAAAGTTGGAATCCTGACCTTCTCTGATGGGCGTGCATCCGTGCATCAGGACGTTGAACCGCTCAATCGTGATTTTCAACAACGGCTGGCGAAAGCGCTACGGGAGACGGGCGAGGTTGAACCGATCGAAGGAAAAGAGATCGTCTGGACCACGGAGCTGGCCAAGGAAGAGGCGACACGGCTGACCCGAGAAGGCTGTGAGCTGACCATCTTCAATTTCGCGGTGTGGAGCTTCCCGCATCTGGCCGCGATGGCGTCTCGGTTTGCGCCAGGGCCCTTTCTCCTGTTCTCCAACATCAACCCGCAGTATCCCGGAATGGTGGGGATGCTCGCTTCGGCAGGAGCGCTGGACCAGATTGGGGCTCTGCATGGGCGGGTATCCGGCGACATCCAAGATGAGAAAGTGCTACGCCGTGTGATGGCGTTCATACGTGCCGGATCGAGCATGGCCCGCTTGAAGGGCGAAACCTTCGGTTTGTTCGGGGGCCGCCCGATGGGGATGTACACGGCAGTTGCCAATCTGGACCAGTGGATGAGGATGTTCGGGATTGACGTGGAGCACATCGACCAGTCCGAGATCATTCGTTGCGCGAACGAAGCGCCTTCCGATGAGGTCGAGAAGGCGTTTGCCTGGCTGTCCGCGAAAGTCGGTAAGATTCGCTACGATGGAAAACAGCTCACGCCGGAGAAGCTGGGGCTTCAGATCCGTAGCTACATTGCAGTGCGAGAGATGATCGAGGAGATGAAGCTCGATTTCGTGGGGTTCAAAGCGCAGCCCGAGCTGACCGATCATTTCGTGACAATGGATGTGACGGAAGCTTTTCTCAATGACCCCTATGATTGGAACGGACCCAAGGAACCAATAGTTGCCGCTACAGAGGCCGACATGGACGGTGCACTGACGATGGAGATCCTGAAACACATCACCGGCAAGCCCATCTTGTTTGCCGACTTGCGACACTACGATGAGGAACTCGGTGTCTTTGACCTCTGCAACTCGGGGGCTCATCCTACCTACTACGCGGGCCAATCCGACGATCCCGATGCAAATCTATCCAAGGTTGAGTTCTATCCGCAGGGATTCTACTTTCCTGCCGGTGGGGCGTCTGTACGACACTTTGCCGCTCCGGGGAAGGTAACTTTGGCGCGGCTGGCGCGCAGGAAGGGGCAGTATTGGCTGGCCATCGTGCCCGCGGAGTTCATCGAGCTGCCGAAGGAGAAGGCGGAGGAAAAGGCGAAAGAAGTCCAGATTGATTGGCCGCATGCCTATGCTCGCTTCCACGTGGAACCGGAAGAGTTCTTGGAAGAATACGATTCCAATCATATTCACGGCACATACGGTGATTGGGTTGGAGAGCTGATCTGGGTGGCAAAGATGCTGGGGATCCGGTATCGGGTGTTTTCTTGATGCTCCCTTTTGCTACTCCGTGGGTCTGCTGATAATAGAGGAATCCAGAAGGAAGGAAGAGAAATGCGTGTCCACGAAAGCGTCTTGTCACTCATCGGGAACACGCCGCTTGTTTGTCTTGAAAGGTTGGGAAGAGACAGCGACGCCACAATTGTTGCCAAACTAGAGATGCTCAACCCCATAAGCATCAAGGACCGGCCTGTTCTCAGTATGATCGAGGATGCTGAGCGCAAGGGGCTGATCGGGAAAGGCTCAACGATCATTGAGGCAACGAGTGGAAATACCGGCATGGCGCTGGCCTACATCTGCGCCCTGAAAGGTTACCGGTTGATCATTTGCATGAACGAGGCGATGAGCGAAGAGAGGAAACGGGTCCTGCGGGCGTTCGGAGCCGAACTCGAACTGACCTCTCCCAAGGGACACACAAAGGCGGCAAAGCGACGAGCGCTGGAGCTGGCCTCATCCATTTCGAATTCCTTTTACGTAGATCAGCATAGCAACCCGGCAAACCCCAAGGCGCATTTCGAAACAACTGCCGAAGAAATCTGGAAAGACACCGAGGGAAAGGTAGATTCGATCGTTGTTGCACTCGGTACAACCGGGACAGCAATGGGCATCGCGCGGGCCCTCAAGCCGCGAAAACCGAGCCTCCGTGTGGTCGGTGTAGAGCCATCGACTGCACCAATGCTCGCAGAGGGACGTTGGTCCGAACACAAAATGCCGGGGACAAGCCCGGGCTTCGTTCCCGATCTCTACGATCCCAGTTGGCTGGACGAGATCGTTCTGATCGATCCAGACCAGGAAGCGTACCCTATGTGTCGCCGTTTGGCACGGGAGGAAGGCATGTTGGTGGGGATTTCCTCTGGCGCGACAGCAGCGGCAGCTTTGAGTCTGGGTCAGAAACCTGAACACAGGGGGAGCTTGATCGCGGTGATCTTTGCAGATTCCGGGCAGCGGTATCTCAGCATCGAGAAGTTGTTCGAGGGCTCGTGAGAGTTGGGAAAGGAAGGAGGCCATCAAGCGCGATTGGGTATCTAGGATTATGGTTTCGTGGTTGGAGGGAGGGTAGATTAAAAAGGTTTTGGCTCTGGTCTTTGGCAGGACGGTGTATCCGTGCTGTTCTGTGCACTCTTAACATGCAGTTGGAGCCTTGTTTCGTTGCTTGCGTCTGACCCGGAAGGTCGGTCCATATTGGTCGGAAACTTCACACGACAAGGAGCAGAACTCACGAGGTTCAATTGTGAGAAGGCGGTTAAGCCGGAAGTGCTCATCGCACGTGCAGAACACGAAGAACTCTTGTATATTGAGTATTGCCTTGATGGTTCTTGTATCGTATATGCGATTTCCATGCAATGACCAGAAATTCCTTGAACGCAGATGACTTGAAATCAAATAAAAATAAGGAGATTAGATGGCAGAAGTCACGCTGACCGAGGTCAGCAAGAAATTTGGCAACTTTGTGGCCGTTGATGCGGTTGACCTTGCGATCGAGGACGGGCGGTTCACCGTCCTGGTCGGGCCGTCGGGGTGCGGCAAGACGACCACCCTGCGGATGATCGCTGGTCTGGAGGAGACGACTGAAGGTGAGATTCGTATAGGCGAACGGGTGGTCAACCGAGTACCTCCCAAGGACCGCGACATCGCGATGGTTTTCCAGAATTACGCCCTGTACCCACACATGGATGTGTACAACAACATGGCCTTCGGACTCAAGCTGCGCAAAGTCCCCAAGTCTGAGATCAAAGATCGCGTGCAGGAGACGGCGGATCTTCTGGGGATCAAGGATAAGCTCAAGAGTAAGCCACGGGAGCTTTCCGGTGGGCAGCGGCAGCGGGTTGCGGTGGGCCGGGCGATCGTGCGAAAACCAGAGGTGTTCCTGTTCGATGAGCCACTTTCCAACCTGGACGCCAAGCTACGGGTTCAGATGCGAACGGAGCTGGAGCAGCTTCATCACAAGCTCAAAACGACCACCATTTACGTTACCCACGACCAGGTGGAGGCGATGACCCTGGGGGACAAGATCGCTGTGATGTGGAATGGAGTGATTCTCCAGTACGATTCTCCGCAACAGACCTACGATCATCCTGTGGGCCGATTTGTTGCCGGATTCATCGGTAGCCCGGCGATGAACTTTCTGGACGCGAAAGTTGCATCCGAGGACGGAGAGATCACTTTGATCGGGGAGGGGTTCCGTCTTGTGCTTCCCAAGGGAAGGGTGGGAAAGCTCCCGAGCGAGGTAACCGTAGGGATCCGACCAGAGGACCTCGACGGCCCGGTGCCCAACGGAGAGAACACGATGACGATGCGGGTGGAGGTCACTGAGCCACTTGGCAACGAGCTGTTGGTCTACGCCGATTGCGGCGGAGAGCGGGTGGTGGCGAACCTCGATCCCCATCGGCAGGTGGCGGTGGATGCGGCGATCACGCTCAAGGTCAATATGGAGGCCGTGCACCTGTTCGACCAACAAAACGAACAGACGCTCCTGTGACCCGTATTTCGTGGCATTGTTGAGCCTGAAGGAATGAGCGTGGCACGACACGTGCTCGGCGTAGATATCGGAACGCAAGCGACCAAAGGTGTATTGGTTCGACCGGATGGGCGGATCGTCGCCACCGCTTGGGAGGAATACGGCGTCCTTCATCCCCGTCCGCTTTGGGCGGAGCAGTCTCCGGATATCTGGTTAGAAACAACGTGTTCCGTCATTCAGCGTCTCTTGGCGCACTCCGGTGTTGATGTTCGGGACGTCGCGGGCATTTGTATCAGTGGGCTATATGGGGGCAGTGGCGTTCCACTCGATAAAGCAATGCGTCCGATTCGGCCCTGTTTGATCTGGATGGACCGACGAGCCACCGACGAGGTCGATTGGGTAAGGCACAACGTCGATCTGGAGCGATTGTTCTCTGTCACGGGCAATTGGGTCGACAGCTACTTCGGGTATACCAAGATTCTTTGGATCAAGAACAAAGAACCGCAACATTGGAAGAAGATTTCCTTGTTCCTTCCGCCCAATTGCTATGTCAACTACCGTCTCACTGGGCAAGTGGCGGTCGATCACTCCTCCGCAGGAAACCTAGGAGGCTTGTACGACATTCATGAGCACTGTTGGTCAGAAGAGATGGCACGAGCACTGGCCATTCCACTTGAGCTTATGCCCAAACGGATCCTATCTTCCGAGGCGGTCGTGGGGGAAGTCACATCGGACGGAGCGAAGCTAACAGGGCTTCTCCCAGGGACTCCGGTATTGGCCGGAGGAGTGGACGCACCCATGGCTACTCTGGCTGCAGGAGCGTTGGCTCGAGGCAACAACGTCGCCATGATGGGCACATCCACGTGCTGGGGAATCATCCATACCGGAGAAGGTTTCGCCAAAGAACTCGTTTCCATGCCTCACGTTGCCAACTCGACGCAGCAGGTTTACACGTGGGCAGGCTCCGCCACCTCGGGGGCGCTCGTTCGGTGGTTTCGGGACATGCTTTCTCAAAGCGAAGTCAAGGAAGCTGCAGAAGCAGGAAAAGATCCATTTGAATTGTTGGACGGCGCTGCGGCACTCGTACCTCCGGGTTGCGAAGGCCTTTTGGCTCTGCCTTACTTCATGGGCGAACGTGCACCGCTTTGGGATCCGCAAGCACGAGGCGCGTGGTTTGGGCTCACCCTTTCTCACACCAAGGCTCATCTGTTCCGGGCACTCCTTGAGGCCGCGGCGTTTGCCCTTCGTCACGCCATCGAAGAAGGCAAGAGCATCGGTTTACCGTTGGAAGAGGAGACCATTGTGGTTGGTGGTGTGTCAAACTCCGACCTTTGGCTTTCCATCTTGGCTGATGTCACAGGGCGGCCTATCCGAACTTTGGTTACCCCGGGTATCGGTGCGCCGCTTGCCGATGCTTTTCTGGTAGGTCTAGCTTCTGGAATAGTCAGTGACTACAGACAGATCCATGATTGGCTCAGCTACACGGAACCGATCCTTCCGGATTCAGGTCGTCATGCCACATACAATCGCTACTACGCGCTTTATCGCAGCTTGTACGAAGCCGTGTGCGCTCAGCTGAGAGAACTAACGAGATTATCCAACCAGGAACGGTAGTCTAACGTCGCTCCATCCGTTGTTGTTTCACCGCACCAAGTTCTGACGGCCTTTCTCTTCTCGAAGACACAATGTCCAAAAAGAGCTAGCCGAGTTCGCTCGCCAGCCAACCCAATCCCAACTCCTCCAGCTTGGCACGCGTTGGACGGCCGTTTTCATCCCAGCCGGCCATCCGGTAGTAAAGGGCCTTTGCCTGCTCCAACTCCTCGTTGGTGACGACCACGCCATTGGTGGGACCGCCTTGAAGAGGAACGAGCAGCTTGAGTGGCTTTGTGTCCGCCTCTTTCCCGACTCCCTCGCGGGCGTTGAACGTGCGCATCAGGTTCA
>CAZDDA010000153.1:0-5875 GCA_964504085.1 uncultured Thermotogae bacterium
TTGTACGCTCCTTTTCCTTCCATAGGATCGCGGCTGCTCCCTCGGGACTGATCACAGAGTAGATCGCGTTTTCGAGCATAATGACCCGGTCAGCTACACCAATCGCCAAGGCACCGCCGGATCCCCCTTCACCGATGACCGCCGCGACAATCGGAACGCAGAGCATAACCATCGCTGATAGGTTCTCCGCGATAGCGCCTCCAATATTCAGCTCTTCAGCCTCCAATCCAGGATAAGCGCCAGGAGTATCGATCAGACTGATTACAGGGAAGGAGAACCTCTCAGCCAGTGCCATCGTTCGTTTTGCCTTGCGGTACCCCTGTGGTCGAGTCATTCCAAAATAGCGCTCCTTGTTCTCCTCCGTCGTGCGCCCCTTCTGTTGGGTCAGAAGCACAACTGGTTGGCCCTCAAGTCGAGTGAGCCCGGCAAGGAGGGCCCGATCGTCCCCTCCAAGGCGATCCCCGTGCAGTTCGTAGAAATCGGTAAAGATGTGTTGTATGTAGTCCAGCGAATACGGGCGCTGAGGATGACGAGCAATCTTCACCCGTTCCCAATCACCGAGGTCGGCGTACAGCTCTTTCCTCAGTTTCTCCAGCTTCTTCTCTAACCGAGTGATCTCGTGGGAAAGATCAATCCCATCTGTTTTGTTCAGCTCGCGTAGCTCCTGGATCTTCGCTTCCAGGAGGTCGAGCGTCTGTTCGTCACTCATTGCGCCTCCACGAAGAAGCCGAGCACCTGACCTAGTTCTTCGCGCAGGTCCTCTCGATTCACTACCCGATCGATCAACCCGTGCTCAAGAGCAAAGGCATCGGTCTGGTAGTTGGAAGGAAGTTCCTCAGCGATCGTATTGCGAATCACCCGGCGTCCCGCAAACCCGATCATTGCCCCTTTTTCAGCGATGATGATGTCGCCCAGGCTGGCGATCGAGGCGTACACCCCGGCGGTTGTAGGGTAGGTCATTACGGAGATATACGGAAGACGCTCCTGCGCAAGCCGGTTGCGCACTGCCGAGGTCTTCGCCATCTGCAGAAGCGAGAAGATGCCTTCCTGCAGGCGCGCTCCACCGGAAGAGGAGACAAGAACAAACGGGCAACGCCGGGCGATAGCTTCCTCCACCCCATGGCAAATCTGCTCACCCATCACCGCTCCCATGCTTCCCCCAATGAAGCGAAAGTCCATCACGCCCAGCACAATTGGGACCCCACAGATGGTGGCGCTGCCAATGATGATTGCATCGGCCAGCCCGGTCTCTTCCTGCGCCTCTTCAATCCGCTGTAAGTAGGGTTTTGAATCCTTGAAGGAAAGCGGGTCATCCGCCATGATCGGCTCGGAGATGTCTTCAAAGCTCCCCGCATCGATCAGCGACTCGATCCGCTCTCGAGCGGTGAGGAAGAAATATTCCCCGCAGTGTGGGCAGATGTTTTTGTGCTCCCGCACCTTCCTCTTGAACACAAGCTCTCCACACGATTTGCATCGCATCCAGAGGCTCTCGTCTGTTTCCTTGTCTAACTTAACACGGAAATAGTGCTTCTCCTTGAAAATCGCCATTCTCTCATCCTCCCTGGCGTCGCTTGAATGGATTAAAGCGAACTCGTTTCTCCTCTTCTTTCACTCCCTTGAGGCTATCGGGGAGGACAGAACCGCTGGAGAGAACCATCGACAGCGCATCATCCACCGGGATGTCGAGGTAGGTTACCTTGTTCTTTGGTACGATCAGCATCATCCCGGATAGGGGATTCGGAGCAGTGGGTGCGTAGACAAGCAGGCACTCCTCTCCCATCTCATTCTGCAGTCGTCCCAGCTCCTCATTGGTGACCAGTCCAATAATGTTAATCCCATCTTTCGGATACTCAAACATGACGACCTTCTGGAAAGAGGAAGTGTCCCGGCTGAGCAGAGCGTTCGTGAACTGCTTCAGGGTTGAATACATCTTACGCACGCCGGGGATGGTAAAGAAGATCCGCTCGAAGTAGTATTGAAGAGTCTTTCCAAGAAAGTTGCGCGTGACTACACCAACCAACAGGATGAGGATCACGGTCATGTAGATCCCCATTCCTGGAATCCATATACCTAGGGCCTTCTGCACCATTACCCCAAACGGCGTGCTCCTCCCCACCAACCCATCGATGAGGTGGTAGAGAAACCATATAACATAGACCGTCAAACCCACTGGGATGGTCGCCAGCAGGCCGCTCACGAACGTGGCTCGAAGTCGACGCAGGAAGCTCTTCACATGCTCCTCCATCCAAGAGGTATACCCTCGTTTGTCACCTTCGCGTATTATAGGGGATCATGAGCAGGCATGCATACGGCAAAAGAACGATCATATGGACACTCGCTGGCCTGCTTCTCCTTTTCGGCCTTCTGTGCTGCCTCAAAGTAATCTACCCCATAAGCTACACAAAGGAGATCGACCACTGGGCATCTGTGCATTCCCTTGATCCCTACCTAGTGGCAGCGATCATCCGCGCCGAGAGCCGCTTTCGCCCGGGCGCACTTTCCCATGCAGGTGCAATGGGACTCATGCAGGTCATCCCTGCAACGGGAGAGTGGATCGCTGACAAACTGCAGCTTAAGAATTTCACGGTGGAAACGCTGTACCAACCAGACATCAATGTCCGCTTCGGTACCTGGTATTTGCGCTATCTCCTCGATCAACTCGATGAGGACATCGAATCTGCACTCATCGCCTACAACGCGGGCCTTTCCAATCTGCTTCGCTGGCAATCTGAAGGACGAACGCTTTTCCCTGAAACCAGAGTCTACGTATCTCGTGTAATGCGTGGCTGGTCCGCCTACCGTGTTCTCTACCGCCTCCCCTTTCTCAGCCATTTGCTCACGGCCCTACCTATCTAGCATTGCAGAAAACCCACTCTTTGGCTAGTATTTCAAAACCATATTCGCGATTGATTAATGAGGAGGTTAACACTGTGTCAGATCCGGTTACGTGGGTTAAGAAGGACCCACACAAGGAAAACGTTTTCTGGCCAACTGAAACGATGAAGGAGCATGCGTGGGTCTCGGATGATTCGATCTACGCTGAAGCGACGGCTGATCCCGAGAAGTTCTGGGCCGAACGTGCCGAGGAACTGCACTGGTTCAAACACTGGGAGGAGACCTATAGATTCAAGCCGCAGGCCTACGGATGGTTTCTGGGCGGCAAGATCAACCTCTCGCACAACAGCCTCGATCGCCATATTGAGGCGGGCAGCGGTGATCGGACCGCGCTGATTTGGGAGCCGGAGCCGGTGGACGAGGCGTCCGTTAAGCTCACGTACGCGGAGCTGCATCAGCGCGTATGCAAACTGAGCAATGTCCTCAAAGATCTTGGTGTACAGAAAGGCGATCGTGTGGGAATCTATCTGCCCATGCTTCCAGAGGCAATCGTCGCCATGCAGGCCTGTGCACGTATTGGAGCTCCACATAGCGTTGTTTTCTCGGCGTTCAGTCCCGACTCGCTGCGCGACCGACTGGTTGATGCAGGTGCCAAGGTGCTGATCACGGCCGACGGATACTACCGGCGCGGTAAAAAGATTGATCTAAAGAGCAATGCCGATGCTGGCATCGAGGGAACCCCGGTAGAGAGAGTCGTCGTCGTCAAGCGGCTCGATGGATCCACTTCGATGAAGGAGAACCGCGATCTCTGGTATCACGATCTGATGGCAACCGCTTCGGAGGATTGTCCAGCTGAAGAGATGGATGCCGAAGACCTTTCCTTTCTCCTCTATACTTCGGGAACGACGGGGAAACCCAAGGGCATCATGCACACAACAGGAGGATACGCCGTCCAGGCATACACCACGGCGAAATGGAACTTCGATCTCCACGAGAAAGACATCTACTGGTGTACTGCAGATATTGGTTGGATCACCGGCCACACCTACATCAACTACGGGCCACTGATGAACGGCATAACAACTGTCATCTATGAAGGTTCGCCGGATGCGCCAGACTTCGGCCGCATGTGGGCAATCATCGAAAAGCACAAGATCACGCAGCTGTATACGGCCCCGACTGCAATCCGCATGTTCATCAAGTGGGGCGACCAGTGGCCGGCAAAGTACGACCTATCTTCCCTTCGGCTTTTGGGAACGGTCGGTGAGCCGATCAACGTCGATGCCTGGATGTGGTATTTCGAAAAAATCGGTGGCGGACGCTGTCCGATCATCGATACTTGGTGGCAGACCGAGACCGGCGCGAACATGGTGAACAGCCTGCCGGGCATCGGGCCGTTTGTTCCTACGATCGCAGGCAGACCATTCCCCGGCGTCATCGGCGACATCTACGACGCTGGCGGAACCCCCGCATCCCCTGGAGAAGGCGGATACCTGGCAATCAACAACCCATTCCCACCGGCACTGACTCGTGGCATCTACGGCGACATGGACCGGTTCAAGATTCAGTACTTCACCGACTACGGTGACGACCGCTACTACACAAGCGACGGGGCGCGGAAGGACGAATTGGGAAACATTCGCATTACCGGCCGAGTCGACGACGTGATGAACGTTGCCGGCCATCGTCTCGCCACAGCCGAGGTAGAGAGTGCCCTTGCCCAGAACGAGAAAGTGAGTGAAGTCGCGGTTGTTTCACGTCCGCATGACGTTAAGGGTGAAGTCCCCGTTGCCTTCGTCGTGGTGAAGGCTGGAGTGGAGCAGTCGGACGAGATCCGTAAGGAATTGCTCAACACGGTCAACGCCGTCATCGGTCCAACGGGACGCCCCGATGAAATCATCTTTGCCGACAACGTGCCGAAGACACGAAGCGGAAAGATCATGAGACGCGTGTTAAAGGCACTCGTACGAAACGAGCCTGTGGGTGATCTGACTACCCTCCAGAATCCAGAGAGCGTTGAGCGTCTGAGAAAACTGGTCAGCCATCAGGACTAGCGACAGGCCAGCCGGAGAAAACGAACTGTAGTCGGGGAAACATCAACAAAATCGTTGAGGGGCACCGGTCGGTGCCCCTCAAAAATGTTGCCTGCACCACAGAGATCAACCAGAAGGCCTGCGGTCCCGGTCCAAAGACACTAGGACTTCTGTTTTGCAGACATGTGCACCTTGCGCATGAACTCCATCGTATCGTGCGGAACGTTCCCATCCAGCTTTGACACCACGTATATCGTGACAAAGGAGAGGGGGACAGTGAGGATCGCCGGATTCATTAGTGAGTGCTGTCCGGCGAGATTTGTCGCGATCATCACGCCAGAACCGACCATCCCAACAATCATTCCGGCAAGCGCGCCTTTTTCGGTCGTCCCCTTCCACCACACACCCGTTAGCAGAACAGGGAAGAAGGTGCTGGCTGCGATGGAGAATGCCAAGCCAACGAGAAATGCCACGTTGTACCCGCGAAACAGAAGCCCGCTGAGAATGGCCAGAATCCCCACTCCGACTGCTGTTAGTTTTGCGACCCAGACCTGACGTTTCTCGGAAGCGCCAGGGACAAGCATGGTGAATAGGTCATGGGCAATTGCCCCGGTCGAGGCAATAACCAGCCCCGCCACGGTCGATAGAATAGCGGCGAATGCGCCTGCGATCACCACACCGATCATCCCCTGTCCTCCTACTGCCTGAGCCAGAAGCGGCAAGGCTGTATTCTTGCCGGCTGCATCGCCAAGCAGTGCTCGCGCAGCAAATCCAACAATTGGCGTCATCATGTAGAACGTTCCGATGATTAGCAAAGTCCACACCGTCGTCCACCGCGCTGACTTCCCTGAGGGATTCGTGTAAAAGCGGATCAGGATGTGCGGCAACCCAGCAGTTCCCAGCACTAGACCGAAGATCAGGGCAAAGCTGTTTGTGAAGTCAAGCCACCGATTCGGCTGGGTGTATTCACCGACCTGTGCCAACAGTTGGCTGTAGCTGAAATCGAA
>CAZDDA010000154.1:0-5848 GCA_964504085.1 uncultured Thermotogae bacterium
CACCTGCGAAATCTCCACCGCTGGGGAGTACGACTTGCGACTCTTCTCGGACATCTACGCCGAGAGCTTTCAGTGTGTCAAATGGCATTGTGTTCTCCTTTCGAGAGTATACTGCGGATTAGTCTAATCTGATGCTGTTGGTTCAGGCTCCCTCCTTTCAGTTTGGGGCAGGTTGTATACCTGCCTGTCCTCAAATTCTTGACGCTTGGCATCATTCCAGTTTTGGACAGGTCTAAGATAACCTACGATGCGGGAATACACTTCACATGGAACCTTGGTACTCTTTGTCATTACTCCTCCAGCGCAATCAGCGCAATAGCTAAACACTTTGTGAAACCCAACTTCCGAATCATATGCTCGAACAGCCTGTACACGTACATCATGTGGGACCCATTGGAACTCAGGATCCATGACTCGATCTCGTCCCTGAGGGCCTTGCCCAGGCAGATGATGACCTTCTCCCCGGTGGTGGAGAGCTTGCCAACGAGGTACTTGAGCCAGTGACCCAGGCGTCGACCGCCACGACGAAGCTCGAACTTTGCCCTCTCGATGACGAGGAGCGCGTTGCCGCTGACGACCGCGTAGACCCCACGCTGGATAAAGGATACTTTGACCGATGAAGATGTGATTGGCATTAGGACTCCTCTCTGTACTGTACATGCATCTCCTGGACCAATCGCTCAACGTCCTCAAGTAGGCCCAAGTCAACAACAGCCTCCCTATCTATCCCCACGGCATCCTCTAGCAAGAGCATTATCGCTGAGATCAGCTCGGGGACCAGGTTGATCTCGGCGGAGAGAATCTCCTCACCGACCTGCCAGCAGACAAATTGGAGAGTCTCGTCGAATGGGGCGGACTGGATCCAGCGGTTCATATCTTCACCATGCTTTCTAGGAAGTCTGTGTCGATATAGGACTTGACCCTCGTATAATTCCCATCGGCAATAAATACCATCCCCCTCATCTCGTCCTCGGTATCATAGTCCTGCGGCCTACCCCTCCGCGTCCTGCCCAGGCTCTGCTGCAGCATCCAAGCTGTGCGCTGGTTGTACATACGATGCGAGTATTTCATCCTGGCTTGCTCATATGGATCTCCGAGGAAGGGAAAGGGAATCTTTGCAACTCCACATATCTTTTC
Source organism: uncultured Thermotogae bacterium (assembly GCA_964504085.1). Lineage (GTDB taxonomy): Bacteria > Bipolaricaulota > Bipolaricaulia > UBA7950 > UBA9294 > CAZDDA01. The sequence goes on from CAZDDA010000154.1 coordinate 1,138, forward strand.
ATTCAGCCCATCCACGCCCTCCCAAAATTGCCAGCTAACCGCAATCGATCCAGGATAATCATCCCGCCACTTGTTCCACATCTCGAGTTGCTCGTTTGTCCCCAGAAATTTACCCCGACGATCCTTGAGTGGGGGAACCCACAGTCGCCCAGAGAGCCCGTGCTTCTCGAGCCTCTCTCCAAGTAACCTAGACTCAGTCTTTCTTGTGACGTGGATGAACCCTGACCAGTTCTGTGGGGCACGACGGATCGCTCTTGCAATCTCTGACGCCTGCTTGTCATAGTCCTCTTGCTTGGACTTGTGCGACATCTTGGGAGCATCGAGGATGTAAATCGGCCTGGTCGAAGGCGGGAAGTTGCTCGGCACTCTCCTGGTCAGTGGGTCCTGGATCCCGAGTTCCTCGGAGAAGGTCTGGAAGTCCCCCACGGTAGCACTCATCAGCAAGGTCTTCCACTCGCCCAAGAACAGCCTCCCAAAGTGGTACTTGGCAGTCAGGGGGCGAATGACAATCCCCGGCCTCGGAGCGCCACGATAGTAGGCTACCCCCGGCCCAGACTTGATGTACCAGGCGGCAGAGGAGGCGGACATTCCCTCCATGCATGCACCTAGATTATACCCCATACGCTCGACCTTGCGCATTCGCTTGGCGTTATCCTTTGCGTTACGGGAGAGCCGCTTGTACTCCCCGCGCAGGACATCCTGCGTGGCGCTGACCCAGTCGAGGGCGGACCCTCTCCCCGCAGCGTTGGCCGTACCAATCCTGGGGAACCTGGGCAACCCGTACTCGGCGCGGGTAATCGCGTGGAAGGTGGAGCCCACCCATTCCAGGCAGATGTCAGGAAGGAGATGGCACTCGTCGAGGACGAGGTACTCGATCTTGGACTGCCGGAACCGGGGGCTACTCAACCAGTACGCATAGTTGACACAGGCAAAGTTGGTGCCCAGCGCCTGGTGCTTGTAGTAGAGATAGACACAGTCATGAGAATGAGGACACCTGTGCATTCCCTCGTCGGCAAAGAGACAGTCGTCACAAGTCCGCCCCTTGTTCTCGGGATGGACACAGGGATAGTTGGCTCGGCCCATCAGGATGTCGGCGTTGAGAGTTTCCTTGTACTGCTGCTGCAGGGCCTTGGTGCGGGTGAGAACGACGGTACGCCCAAAGTTAGACAGGTAAGCAGGCACTATGCTCTTGCCACTACCTGTCGCCGCTTGCATGATGGATATGTCTGGGTGTTCTTGCGCCCAGACGCAGGACTCGTACTGGTAAGGGCGGAAACGGTCGAATGGGATGCTGAAGTCACGGGGTGAGGGGATCATTCTACCACCACAAAAGTCGTCGTCCGTAACTCCCGCTCGTATTGTCTGCCCAGAACAAACGCCTGGTACAGAGACGTCTTCTGTGCATCCAAGCTACTCCCCATGGACATAGTGACGATCAGTGCGGCAGCAACCCATGTAGAGAGGCCAGGTACATTTACCTCGACCAGCATCTCGTCCTCTGTAATGTCGAATGCCATCTCGGGAATCCCTTTCACTTTTCCTCCTTTACAATGAATGTCACGGCGTTATCTTCCCTGCCCTTGAGCCTCTCCAGTGCATACGCTGCTCCCAGTAGACCAAGGATGAACTGGCGTCTGTCTCCAAAGAACTCGGCATCCTCGGAGAATACGTAGACGAGCTTCTCTGCCCAGAGTTGGGACTGGTGCAGCAGGTCCATAAAGTGGACTGAATCCTGCGGCTGGGCGAGCTCGGCTATGTCATGGTCGGTGAGGCCAAAGGCGTTCATGGTTTACTCTCGATTCCTATGTAGTCTAAGACCTGTTGAATGCCCAGCTTGTTCATACAGTAGACCCAGAGCTTTGGATGTGTGTCGTACATGCGCTGGAAACGGTTAGGGTAGTCCTCCATGTGAACCCCGAACATACAGGGGAAACAGCCTGTTGAGCTATACCCCATGTCGTAGATCGGAGAATATGGGATGTTGTGAAGATGGATGTAATCCCAGATGTCTTGGTGCATCCAGAAAGCTAAGGGCCAGGAGCGCGGACGCTTGAAGTCGTAGGCGTTGCACTTGTGCATTAGATAGTTCTGCTCGCGCTGCTTGGACTCGTCTGCACGAATGCCTAATATGCCGCGCCCGTATTCCTTCTCTATTCTTTTGGACGGGTCTTTCTTTAGCCAGAAACAGCAGCGGTCTGATACACCAAACGGAGCATCGCAGAGAAAGAGCCACTTCTTGCTAATTCGACCAAGCGCCGTATACGTACCGTCTGTCTTGATTCCAGTCAGGCGCAGTCTCTTCGTTGCCGTTTCTCCACGCGAGTGCTGTACCTCATGCACATACTGAGCAATGCGCTTGCTGACAACGGGGTATCCATACTCATGCACAACCCGATGAAATCTTTTCCTTGGCCTTCCCCACACTACATTCTCCGTTCCTCTCACGAACTTGACGATCTCTGGGAACTCGACCCCCGTGTTATTGAACACCGCTGGCACATCTGGATAAATACTGCGGACCATATGCAATAACACAGTCGAGTCCAGACCGCCCGAGAATGCAACATAGACCTCGCCATCCCAGTGATTGTACCACTGCTTGATGCGCTCCTTAGACATGAGAATCTTGACGTCCAGAGGCTCGGCCTGTCGCTGCTTGAGCTGCCAGTGTTCAATTTTCATGAGCACTTCCGAAACTGTACATTCCCACAGTCCCTACAGACACGGAACTGATGGTATGCCCCGTTGAACAGGTATGGTACAGACCAGGGACCGTAGTGGTGATAGCATTCAGTCATTTACGCCCTCCCACCATCGCCAGCGTAGCCTGAATCGTCGGGAGAACAGTGCCGCCCCGCAAGATCGTTATGGCAAAGTAGTTCTGAGAGACCGGGTCCTGTGGAACAAAGTCTGGGCCGTGGTTCTCAATGTACTCCTCGGTGATACGACAGTAGTCCTCTTTGTGAAAATCATAGAGAGTTATCATCGGCATCTCCTTTCGGCGGATAAACGCTGAGTTCAGTCCTCGTCAATATCATTTACGAACCCGACAAACATCTCCCAAGTTGTACTTGGTAGTGCCATCATCAGGATGCGAGCCAGGGAGTGCGCATCTGCAATAGATGTCCCGTGATCACCCTCTGGGGTAATATAGATCGTAACATCTGGTCCACCAACGGCCCGCTGTACTGTGAAGTCAATTGTAGTCATGGTTTCTCCCTTCCGATAAACGCTGAGGACTCTCTGTTATACTTCATCCTAGTCCACGGTCAGTTTTTCAATGAACAATTCCATTATACCATAATTCCGAACCACTTGTCAAGGGGGTATTAGAGATTGGTCTAAAATCGGCTTAGGTTGAGGTCAGAATGGTGCTTCTCGGGGCTCCATGTAGGTGGATTGGACCAATTCCGGTGCTCTGGCAGCGTCCATACGGTCCTGTTTGCGATGGGCGGCGTCCTCTATCCCTTTAAGATAACTTTTATACGCACTTATTGTCACCGTTTTCTTAGCAGAACGCCTCTCTATCTCTCCTCCGTGCCTCTCGACAACTTCGATCATCGCCTGTTCCAAGGTGTCCACTCTCAGTGCAAGTGACTCTCTCGTAAACTTGAGGTCGTCGAGCTTGACCATCTCTTGAACCTCGGCGTGCAGTCTTTCCAGTGGGGTATAATCAGGAGTGGTGATGCTCCAGTCTGGAACACTCACAGTGATTGACTCCTCATCCTTCTTCTCTTCCTGCTCGGCTACGCCGAGCTTTCCCGAAGAGCGCATCTCAAGCGGGGTGTATGCCAGAAGGTCCCATTCGAGATCGAGACCGGATATCTGGATTCCGAGGCCCTGGTCTTTTTGGCCATCAAACATAATATAGACTTCATCGCAGAGGTTGTTCTCGTTCGCGTCTACTGGTACACGCCAGTAAGGGACTTTCGCTCGCTGCAGGCGTCGGCAGATTACGTTAGCCTCTTCCTTCGTGCCGACAATCTCAAGAAAGACCTGGTCCTTGGTCTGTTGGGCCGCACGAGCAAAGCGATTCTTGAAATCCTGAGCACGACGTAGCTTGCAGGTCTCGCAGAACCTCCAATGACCACAGTACATAGTGTAGGCGTACCACTGCCCGGAAAGCGGGTCGATGCGCGAGGCTTTGGTTCCGCATATCTCCATACGACGCTCACGCGCTTCGAGCTTTGCCTGATTCTCCCTTTCCTCCTCTATGGAACCAGGGGTATATGGCTCTGCGGAAGTGTTCACTCCAAGACTTTTGAGGGTTGTGGTTGTCATGACCATTCTCCAGGGGTATAGTAGAAATAGAGAGACCGCTACTCTCATCTGGGGTGGTCCGAGGTAGGAGTGCTTCTTTAGCCCGTCCGACTACGGAAGAACAGTGCTATGTCAGCGGACCCACCCCAGATGAGATAAGCGGTCTTAGTCCTTTCCGTAGTCGATATTGATGATGGCCCGTCCTACACAGGTCGATCCTATTTTAGCACAGAGTGGCAATCCTGTCAAGGGGAACTACTCTCTGTCTATCGAGAATGAATGCGGCGTTGCCCTTGTCGATTCTCTTGTGAACACTACAACAACGCTTGGGAATGGCGCACTTGTTTTGCCTCCCTCAAATTTTAGTCGTCCTCGTACAAAGTAGAGAGAGTGTGCATTCATCACATAGTCGTGCCAATATGCCGTATCCGTTCTAGATGGAATCAACAAG
>CAZDDA010000155.1:0-5844 GCA_964504085.1 uncultured Thermotogae bacterium
GCGCGAAGACAAATCGAGCAAGAGCACGCTCAGAAGGAACAGGAACTGCGCAGAACCTACGCGGAGATCGCGGTACTAGGGGCCTCGCGTGTTCTCGATCGAGAGGTGAAGCTGGAGGACCATCGCAAACTTCTTGACGAACTGATCGCAGAGATCGACGAAGAGGTACTGAAGGTCACACCGTGAAATCGCGTGAGATCGCCCATAGATATGCTGAGGCCCTCTATCGCCTTGCAAGCGAGCAAGGGAAGGTAGATCAGATCGATTCGGAGTACGAGCAACTCCTCGCCGATACCACAGAGGTTCCCGAGGTCAACCTCTTTTTGGCCCACCCTCTGGTATCAAGGCAGAAGAAGAACCGGTTGATCGAGCAAGCGTTTCCACAACTCTCCGTTTATCTGCGCAACCTCATGCACCTTCTCATCCGCAACGGCCGGGAGGACTATCTCGGGCTGATCTTCGAGGAATTCCTATCGTTGCGGGCGGAGGAGGAAGGAGTCATCCGGGTGCAAGTGGCCACGGCCCAGGAGTTTTCTTCCGACGATCGCAGCCGGTTAACCGATCGTTTGACGGAGGCCCTCGGCCGACGTGTCAAACTGGAAGAGCAGCTCGACCCGGGTCTCCTTGGGGGAGTGAGGCTGGAAGTGGACGGCAGAGTGATCGATGGGACGTTGCGGGCCAAGCTCGAAGGCCTGTTGGCCGTGCTTGAGGGATAGGAGGGAGGAAAGTGGCAACAGCACGCAAGGATGAGATTAGCGCCATCCTCAAGGAACAAATAAAGGGGTTCGAGTACGACCTCGAGATGGAAGAGGTCGGGGTCGTCGTTGAAGTGGGAGACGGAATCGTCCGCGTGTACGGGTTACAGGGGGCGATGGCGGCTGAGATTGTGGAGTTCCCACACGACGTTTATGGGCTCGTTCTCAATTTGGAAGAAGAAAGCGTCGGCGTTGCCCTGTTCGGAAAGAGCGAGTATGTCCAGGAAGGAGATGAAGTACGCCGCACCGGCCGCCTGTTGGAGACGATGGTCGGTGAGGATCTCCTCGGCCGCGTGGTCGACGCTCTCGGACGACCCAGAGACGGAAAAGGCAACCTCGGCTCCTCTGAGACACGCAAGGCGGAGATCAAGGCCCCCGGCGTGGTTATGCGCCAGCCGGTGAATACGCCGCTCCAAACCGGCCTGAAGGCAATCGATGCCCTCACTCCAATCGGACGCGGCCAGCGCGAGTTGATCATCGGCGACCGTCGTACCGGAAAGACAGCCATTGCGCTCGACGCGATCATCAACCAAAAAGAGACCGACGTTACCTGCGTCTATGTGGCCATTGGCCAGAAGACCTCCACCATCGCACGTGTAGTAAACACGCTCGAACGCCACGGTGCGATGGAATACACTACAGTCGTCGCCGCTGAAGCGAACGATCCCACCCCAATGCAGTATCTCGCACCGTACACCGGTTGCGCCATGGCCGAATACTTCACGTACAAGGGTCAAGACACATTCGTCGTTTACGATGACCTGTCCAAACACGCTGTTGCATACCGAGAGATGTCACTGCTGCTTCGCCGTCCGCCCGGCCGAGAGGCCTACCCCGGAGATATTTTCTATACCCACTCACGTCTATTGGAGCGTGCCGTTCGGCTGTCTGACCAACACGGTGGCGGGTCGCTCACCGCGTTTCCGATCATCGAGACCAAGGCCGGGGACATTACTTCATACATTCCGACGAACGTAATCTCCATCACAGACGGCCAGATCTACCTCGAGACCGATCTGTTCAACCAAGGGTTCCGCCCGGCGATCAACGTCGGCATTTCCGTCTCTCGCGTCGGAGGCGACGCGCAGATCAAAGCGATGTCGCAGATCGCCGGCCAGCTGAGGCTGGAGCTCTCCCAATACCGAGAGTTGGAGGCGTTTGCCGAGTTTTCCGCCGATCTGGACGAGGAATCGAAGGCTCAGCTCGCCCGTGGAGACCGGATGATGGAGGTCCTGAAGCAGGAGCAGTACGAGCCGATGCCGGTCGAAGAGCAAGTGGTCGCGCTGTACGCAGGTGTGGAGAACCACCTCGCGGAGGTGGAAGTGGCAGAGGTGCGCCGCTTCATCGAGGAGTGGATTCGCTTTCTTCACTCCGAGCATGAGCAGATCTTCAACGAACTGCGCAAGAAGAAAGAGTTCACCGATGCAATACGGACCAAACTGGAAAAGGCCGTTGGGGAGTTCAAGGAGCGTTTCGGAGGATAGATGGCAATCGGGGTCCGCGCAATCAAGGGGCGAATCGGAAACATCGAGAACGTCCGGCAGATCACCAAGGCGATGAACGCGATTGCCATGACCAAGGTAACGCGAATGAAGCGCCGCCTCACCGTGGGACGTCCGTATCAGGAGGCGCTGGAGTCATTTCTCGCCACTCTCCTTGTACAGTTGCCTGAAACCGCAGAACCCCATCCACTGACTGTCGCCAACGGATCCCCCCATGTGGGGATTCTGGTCCTGAACTCCGACCGCGGGCTGTGCGGCCGTTTTAAAGGAGATCTCAACAGGAAGGGCTATAATCTCCTATCAGAGGCGGATAAGGAGGGAAAGGTCATTGCCGGCGGCGAAAAGGCGCGAACGTACTTCGCGCGCCAACAAGTCGAGCTACTGAAAAGCTACGTTCGCGTCTACGAGGATCCGACACCGACCTTCGCTGGAGAAATGGCGTCCGATCTCATCTCCCTTTTCTTGGAAGGAACGGTCGGCCGGGTTGTGTTGGTGTATATGCGATTTTTCTCCGACCTGGCCCAGCGGGTGATCGTCGAGGAACTCTTGCCGATCAGAATAGAGCCCACAGGGACGGAGACACTGATCGAGCCCGACGCCGTGCAACTGCTCGATTTCGCCCTTTCCATGGTTGTAGAGAGCAAGCTGTTCTCTGCTCTGCTGGAGACCAAAACGAGCGAGCATGCGGTCCGCCGCCAGGCGATGAAGAATGCCACCGACAACGCTGAGGATCTATTAAAAACCCTCACTCGCTCGTACAACAAGGCGCGTCAACAGTCGATCACACGCGAGATCGCGGACATCGTGGGCGGAGCGGAGGCACTCCAAGAACACGGATGAACCCATCGTAAAGAAACTCAAGGAGCAACAAGATGGAAGACAAAAACGAAATTGGGAGGATCACTGAGATCAGAGGGCCGGTGATCGACGCCCGTTTTAAACGTGGGAAACTGCCGCGGGTGAACGATGCCCTGCGCATTGAACGACAAGACGACAAGGACCTCGTTCTGGAAGTGGCTCAGCACCTGGGAGACGACGTGGTACGCGCGATCGCTTTGGATTCGACCGACGGCATAGCGCGGGGAACCGAGGTGATCAACACAGGCGGTCCGATTACCGTACCGGTGGGGCCAGAGACACTGGGGCGAATGGTCAATCTCACCGGAGAGCCGATCGACGAGCTCCCCCCGATCGAGTCGGAAAAGCACTACTCGATTCACCGTCGTGCCCCCGCGATCATCGACCAAGAGACCGAGACCGAAATCTTTGAAACCGGGATCAAGGTGATCGACCTCACCGCACCGTTCCCCAAAGGAGGAAAAATCGGACTGTTCGGCGGCGCAGGGGTAGGAAAGACCGTCCTGATCATGGAGCTGATTCGTTCCATCGCCTACGAACACTCCGGTTACTCCGTCTTTGCCGGGGTGGGAGAGCGAACCCGCGAGGGAAACGACCTGTACTTGGAGATGAAGCACGCCGGTGTGTTGAAGAACACGGCCCTTGTCTACGGCCAGATGAACGAGCCGCCCGGTGCGCGTTTCCGTGTAGGACTCACCGGGGTCACCGTGGCCGAGTACTTCCGCGATGAGGAGGGAAAAGACGTGTTGTTGTTCATCGACAACATCTTTCGTTTTGCCCAAGCAGGAAGCGAGGTCTCGGCTCTGCTTGGACGAATGCCCTCCGAAGTTGGATATCAGCCGACCCTGGCCACGGAGATGGGAGAGCTACAGGAACGGATCACCTCGACAAAGAAGGGCTCGATCACCTCAGTGCAGGCGATCTATGTTCCTGCAGACGACCTGACCGATCCGGCTCCGGCGACCGTCTTCTCGCACCTCGATGCGGCGATCACGCTGTCGCGCGAGATCGTGGAGAAGGGGATTTATCCGGCAGTAGATCCACTGCAGTCCAACTCCACGATGCTTGACCCACACGCCATCTCCGGTGAGCACTACCGCGTGGCTCGGCGCACACTGGAGATCCTACAGCGTTACGAGGATCTACGCGACATCATCGCCATCATGGGAATGGACGAACTGTCCGAGGAAGACAAGCTGACCGTGCGGCGAGCACGCAAAGTGCAGCGATTCATGAGCCAACCGTTCCACGTGGCCGAGCACTTCACCAATCGTGCAGGAGCGTACGTCAAGCTGGAAGATACGATCAAGGGATTCTCCATGATCGTGAACGGCGAATTGGACGAAATCCCGGAACAGGCGTTCTACATGGTCGGCTCAATCGATGAGGTCCTTGACCAAGCGCAAAAGGCCGAAGTTGTGCATGGCTCGGAGGATGAATCCGTTTCGACTGCTTCCTGAACCCCTGAAGCGCCGGATGTTCCGCTACACGCCGGCGGGATTTTCCGACGTGTCTTCCTGCGCGGCGTTCTACGACGTACGCCACACCGTGTTCGCCGAAGACGACATGATGATTCTCGAGTATTCGGGGCCCCAGGTACAACGCCGCCTATTCGACCGGGCAACCACTCTTTTTCCCCCACAGGGGAGAATCCTCGATCTCGGATGCGGCCTCGGCCACCTACTGGCGTACCTCGATGAAAACGGACTCCCCTATGAAGACTATCGCGGGATTGACGTGAGCGAGCGGATGGTGGAGAAGGCAAAGGATCGGCTTGGGGAGCATTTCGAGCTACGCGATATTCTGAACGATCCCGTTGACCCGGGTAGCTTTGACACCGGCTACCTGTTGAGCGTTCTGGGTTATCCAATCGGGAAAAACCCGATGAAGACAATGATGGAGATCATTACGAGGTGTTTCAACGCCTGCCGGGTAGGAATCGTCTTCTCTCATTTGGCCGCCGACCGGAAGAAAGGCCTGAAGTTCACCACGGTTCCGCAGGAGCTCGCCTCACGGTGCGAAGCGGAGCTTGGAGCCCGCGCCCGGCTAGACGATGATGGCGTCGACTTCACCTACCTCCTCGCCCTGTGGCACTGAGTCTTTGATCCTTCGTTCCAAACGGAACCTCCCAGAGACAACACACAATCAGTCTATCCATGTTCGGGTAATACGCTTCGATTGACGGCCGTCGGAGAACTCCCTATAATCCTTGTTGACTCGGCGGCGTAGCCAAGCGGAAAGGCAAGGGACTGCAAATCCCTGATTCAGCGGTTCGAATCCGCTCGCCGCCTCCAGAATCATCGGGTGGTTAGCTCAGCTGGGAGAGCGCATGCTTGACGTGCATGAGGCCAGAGGTTCGAGTCCTCTACCACCCACTACCTTTCTAGCCTTCGCTTTGTCCACCCGGGGCAAGCTTGAAGCAAGCTCCCCGGCAGCAGAGATATCACTGCCTGGTTCGCACAACCCATTGTTGCCACTGAGCAACGCAAAAAGGCAAACCCAGCGCTCTTTCGCGTCCGCTCTTTCACTAGGTGCTCCGATGGCGCAATCGCAACTTTCTCTTCCGCCCTTCCCGATCACGCAATTTAACCTGAAAGATTTTTGCATTTCTTCAAGGTGGGGATCCATACATCACAAGCTCAAGGCAGTAGTGGAAAAGACGATCTATGATCTCTTTTTCCATACTTCTTCCATGAGATTTTCAGCTTCCTGGCATGGAACAGGCTGGA
>CAZDDA010000156.1:0-5823 GCA_964504085.1 uncultured Thermotogae bacterium
CGAGATAGAACTAAAACCAGACTCTGATAACATGCTGCGGGTTACCGCAACCGACCGTGAGAAGGGTGAGCAGTACCTTTTCAAAGTGGATGAGGAGACCGTCCTCAGGAACTGCACCATGTGCAAGTGGGTCTTTCAGATAGATGACGACTACTACGAAGTCGGCTGCTGCGACTCTGGGATCTCGTTCAGTGAGGGTAGCCTTAGCTCTACCTATCCTGATTCTGATCCGGCATACCGGTTCTGTCCGTACTGCGGCAGAAGGATCAACGAGTTCGTTCAGTGTGCCGAGTGCAAGGCTCTTGTTCCGTTCGGAGTCTACTGTCACCGCTGCGGAGACCCGATCTGTAGCAAGTGCACGCGTGAGCACGAGGGTAACCGTTACTGTGAGACGTGCCTCGAAGGGGAGCTGGACAATGAGTGATAAACCACAAGGAATGAGACAGGTCAGCAGCACCAAGGGACTGAGGTGTCCTTGGTGCTACCACGTGCACGACCCAGAGGACGACCCCGAGAAGTTTTACAACGAGGATCTCGCCTTCTTCAGGTGCAGCAAGTGCCAGAAGTCCATGCGGGTAAAGGTAGAGCATGTTGTAACATGGTATACAACACAGGAGCAATCATGAACCCGTTCAAGATGATTGACGACATGGGCTGGCGATGAGTGAATGCAAAACATGTATCGCGCTACAAAGTCTTAGAGGAGAATGTAATAAGCTTCGCGCCGAGAACGAGAGACTGAAGGAAGAAAACGCGAACCTGAAAGAGGACATCGAGTGGACTAGACATAAGTTAGCGGAGGCGCAGGGCGATGAACGACAATAAGCTATACAAGCAAGCCGCACATTTGGCCCGATCCAAGTCTGACATCGGAGTATCAGACATCCAAAGGGATCTCTGTCTGAGTTTTGTCAGGGCGCATGACGCACTTTCGTGGCTCATTCGCGATGGCGTTGTTAGCAGGCCAAAATCAAACGGGCGATGCACATGCGGAGGCGCGGGACGATGAGTAGAGATCTATATTTCGTATTCGCTGGTGAGCGGTATTATCCGGAGGGTGGCGCCGAGGACTTCGTCGGCTTCTATGATACGCTCGAGGAAGCCGAGAAGGTTATGGTCGAGCGCTGCTTGAGCATAAACCCATACGGCGAGTATGGAGTGCCTGGGGATGGCGCCTGGGGGCATGTCACTAATCAGTATATGCGGATCGTCCGTGAGTTTAACCCGGAGGCCCCTGGGTCTTCCGAGACCGTCGGTCTTCAGATTGAGACGCCAGAGTTTAGGGAACAATTCCGGGCGGAGATGATCGCTCGGCTATCAAATAAAGGAGGATATAATGGTAGTCACTGAAACCGCTAGACTAAGAGCAGAGTGTAAGGCCCTCATAGAGAGGATAGCAAAGCTCGAACGGGCGATTGAGACCAAGGAGCCTGAGATCGATTGGTCGAAGATCCCGATAGGGACGCCGATCATAGTTAAGAAGGAAGGTGGATTTACCAGACAAGGACTTAGCAATTTCGTCCGAGCCTATGCGGAAATGGATGGGCATACAATATCCCTCGACCCAGACGCAAAAGCGATTCTCCCATGGCGACCGTGGCAGGGCGGGGAATGTCCGTTAAAAGACAATGATATGGTTGTGGTCCACTTCAGTGATGGTGAGTGCAATGCTGGCGCTGCTGTGGAGTTTGATTGGGAGCATGGAATCGGCCGTGGTGATATCATCCTCTACGCCGTAATCGACCCGCCGGAGTTTGCAGAGGAGGCTGGCGATGAGTAAGGTGGCAGCGTTCAACCTAGGCCTTGTTTGTGGCTGGCTCATCACATGTATCGGATGGGCCGTAGGGACGTACTACAGAAGCGCGGAATATAAGGCCGAGGCAATCAAGCGTGGCTTTGCGGAGTATCACGCAACAACTGGCGAGTGGCAGTGGAAGGAGGTTGGCGATGAGTGAGCCACCGAAGAACTACGAAAGCCTTGAGGAGTGGTGCAGTGAGCTTGAGAAGATGAATGACAAGCTCCGCTCCGAGAGTGAGAGGCTCCGCGCCGTGAACGACCGCTTCCGTGCGGCATTGCAAGGCAGTATAAACGGATGCTGCGGAGAACGTGCTGGAAAAGTGTTCTGCGAAAACTTCGGGTGTGGGACGTTGCAGAAGATATTGAAGGAGGCCAAGTGCGATGCTTGACCTAGAACCAATAAAAGCTAGGCTTGCAGCGGCTACGTCTGGGCCGTGGCAAGCGAGGGCTCTAGGGCGGTGCTGGGTTGTTGATGGTCCTTGCGCGGATCAACGTGACGCCGACTTTATCGCCCACGCCCCCGAGGACATCGCCGCGCTGGTGGCAAAGGTTGAGGAGTTGCTGGAGGCAATCTTCGACGCAGCCTATGCCGTAAAGGGTGTCCGAGATGAGCAGGAGGATGGCGACACATGGAACGAACTGGAGTCTCTTTATCACGAGATAAAAGCCTACTATGAGGAGCAGAAATATGGACGACAATGAACGAATCGAGCAAGCCGCCGTGATGGCGCACCCGACTGGGCCGTTTGACGAAGCCATTATCTATGGCCCATGGCTGGAATGCAAAGACCCAAGATGGGACTTTGCGAAATACCGCTACCGCGTCCGCCCCATAACCATGGAGGAGTACGAGGCGATGCCGTGGGTGAACGACTGGGCAAAGTGGCGGGCGTTTGATCAGGATGGAGAGCTTTGCGAATTCGGAGACCGCCCAATATGTGAAGCCCCGATATGGGTCGTACGTGGGAGAGATGCTTGTTTGATCAGAAAGACCGACGCTCGCCCCCTCGCCTTCGACTGGGAAGACTCCCTGCAGGAGCGCCCCAAGCCAAAGAAGCGACCGTGGGGCTATGAAGAGTTTTATGCTCACAGAAACGAGTGGTTTCGTAGCAAGGCGCACCCCAAAAGGCTCCTCAGGATCGACGGGTTTGGTGAGGATGGCGCAGAGGGTAGGACGTATGCGGAGTTCTGCGAAGAGTTCACCCTCGAAGACGGCACCCCGCTTGTAGTTGAGGAGGCTGGCGATAAGCAAAAGCTGACACTATGGCGCACTATGTTAGAGGATCATTACCAGTATATAGGCGGTACTGGATCCGCTCTCGAATGGCCGTATGATGCTATCAGCGAATTGATCGACGAGGTGATGCAGCTCCGCGCCGATAACGAAAGGCTGAGGCAAATGGCTTGTATCGGACAGTCTGTGCATGAATGTAGAGTGTCGGACGCCGAGTCATTCAAGCCCAACGACAAGCATGACGGGCGGCCATAGGCCGTACCGTCCATGCTCTGGTTGGATGTTTTGAAAGGATGAACATGACAACACTAGACCAACTGATTAACGAACTAGAGCGCGGGTGGGAGAGGGCCGAGGAACCGACATGGGTTGCCGTGACGATCCTTGCCGATGGAGACGCGTACGCTCTCCTGCAAGACCTGAAGGACGCGCAGCAAGAAAGACTTTACAAAGAAGAAACAACCATATAATCGTATAGCATAACTATTTAAGGAGAGAAAGACATGGAGACTATCAATCTCGGTGAGCGCCTGTTTATCTGGCGAGCACGCAACAACCTCAAGAGCACCGAGGCCTCGAAGCAGTTTGATCAGGGCGTCAACTGGTTCTGGAACCTTGAAGAAGGCTACAACAACCCCCCTGACGACGTTCTGCAGATTGCCAACGACGAGGCGTACGAACCACGAGACGAAGCTGAGTACGTTCAGCTACTTATCCGCCGAAGCGGGCTAAAGAAGAGTGACGTCTGTGAGGAGCTCGGCATCAAGTACCAGACCCTCTATGCCGGTATCAAGAAGTGCGAGCATCTCGACGTTCTCAACCTCGTCATCGAACACCTCGAGAAGAAGGAACCTCACATCCGGTGCAAGAATCCCTGGTGGGACAAGATCGATGGCTAAGGTGTTCATCGTTCAAGAGCCGACTAAGTATGACCACAGCTCGGGTCAGTTTGTTCCCTACGTCAACTTAGCTCCGGCTACAGAGTTCGGTGACCTCGTATTCGTCCTTGACCCAAGGCACCCGGTCCTTGACGCTGCGCTCGTCATGTCTATACTAGACGACAAGCTCAAGGACTTCAAACCCGAAGACTTCCTCTTGCCCATCGGCGACCCAGCTGCCATATGTATGGCAGGTGCAGTAGCTTGCAGGTATAGTGACACTATTACCCTGCTGAAGTGGAACAAGAGGGAGAAGAAGTACGTACAAGTCCCCTTTAACGTGAAATAGAAAAATGGATTTCGAGACCGACGCGAAACACGACATCTCTCTAGACGAGGCGAAACTGACAAGACTTACCTCCCTGGTCGATGCACTGAAGCACCACGAAGAGTGGGTCGAACAGAAGAAAGAGGAGCTGCGAAGAGCCGAGGCCGAGCGAGACAAGGTCAAGCGCGAGGACATACCTGCACTAATGGCTGAGTGCGGACTGGAGCAAGTCAAGACCCTTGACGGAGCGACCCTGTCCGTAAAGCACATGCTCAAGGCGAGCGTAACGCAGGCTAACCTTGCCGACGCTGTCAACTGGCTGCGCAGCAACCACCTTGGTGACATCGTCAAGCACGGCATCAACTGTGACTTCAAGATGGGGGAGCAGGAGGATGCCAGAACCTTGTCGCTGCTTCTCAGTGAGCGAGGATACAAGTTCAACGAGAAGATGTCAGTCCACCCGCAGACGATCTCTGCTGTCTGTAGGGACATGAAGGAGAGAGGGGAGGAGATTCCTCCCTGTATCAGCGTCTATGAGTACGATGAAGCAAAAGTAAGATAACTCTACAACTTGTCATAAGGAGATAGCGTGAGCTATAACAAGACCCAACTCAACCCTGACACGACCTTCGAGCGACACGTGTACCACAGGGATCAGTTCGCTCACTACCTCAGGTGGACGCACGTCCTCAGATACCTGAAACCGAACAGCCCGAAAACAATTCTTGACGTCGGCTGTGGATCCGGAAACCTCTGCGAGCTGCTCTATAGGAATAGGCAGACTATGCACACATATACCGGTGTCGACATCAGGCCTAAGACTATTCAACAGGCCAAGGAGAAGTATGAGAAGCTCCCATGGGCTAAGTTCGTCGCAGGTGACGTCTGCGGAAGCTTCAACCTCAGCCAAGGGTTCGACCTCGTCACGTGCTTCGAGGTCCTTGAGCACGTCGGCAAGGAGAACGCTGAGAAGGTTCTTCGCACCTGCATCAAACACATGGAGAGCAGCAGCATACTTCTGCTATCTACCCCCTGCTACGACCCGTCAGTCGGCGCAGCAAACAACCACATGATCGACGGAGAGGTCGGAGAGTTTACCTATGCTGAGATGTCCGATCTGATCCAGCAGTTTTTCACCATCGAGCAGCACTGGGGCACGTTCGCCTCTATCAAGGACTACAAGCATCTGTTTCTCAACTGGCACAAGCAGATGTACCAGGAGCTCGCTGAGTACTACGATACTAACCTACTGTCAGTCATTATGGCGCCTTTCTTTCCCGACGCCGCTCGCAATGTTCTTTGGAAGCTCAGACTTAAATAATAGGAGGATAGCATGAGCAACAAACCAGCTAAGAAAGAAACCAACTTACCCGCAACTATGGACATGGAGGCCGACGCAGGCTCCGGGTTCGAGGGCGCAGACTCGGATAGCTACGCTATACCGTTCTTGCGCATCTTACAGAAGCTGAGTCCCCAGTGTGACTCTGACTCAGCCCTGTATAACCCGGAATGCAAACCGGGTATGTTCATCAACACGGTCGATAGTCGAGTCTACTCAGGAGAAGAAGGCCTGCTCGTCATCCCT
>CAZDDA010000157.1:0-5797 GCA_964504085.1 uncultured Thermotogae bacterium
CAAGCCGGCGCGGATCTCATAACCCCTTCCTCCCCAAGCAAGGTCGATGAGCTCTTCTCTATCAACCGCGTAGCACATTGCTTCACGGACGAGGCGATTGTCAAAGGGCGCCTTGTTGACGTTCATCCGCACGAACATGAAGATGTTGAATACTTGGGCCAATGTGAAGTCAGAACTGCTTTCGAAGTAATCCATATCCTGCCACGGTACGTATTCGATGAAGTCGACCTCTCCACCCTTCAACGCATTCGTTCGAGCGCTTGAGTCCTTGTACGGGATGAGGATGATCTCATCAAGATACGGCTTCCCCACTTCGAAGTAGTCCTCATTCTTGACCAGTACCGTCCGAACTCCCGGTTCGAAACTAACGAGCTCGAATGGACCGGTCCCGTTCATCTCCGTAGCCAGGTCATGCCCCTCCTCGATCCACGCCTTGCTGACCATGGGGACTCCCGGGGAGGCGAGGATAGACAGGAACGCCCCCGTCGGTTGCTTGAGGGTGATCTTCACGGTGTAGGGACCGAGGACATCGATACTGTCTATGATACTGAGGTCATTCTTCAACGTTGCGCGGCTGTCTTCCGCTGTCATCTGCTCCAGGGAATACTTCACGTCTTCTGCGGTGAATGGATGCCCACTATGAAATGCCACGCCCGTTCGTAAGTAGAAGATATACGTAAGATCGTCCAGCATGTCCCAGGCTACGGCCAATTCAGGAGCAATCTCCCCAGTCGGCGGTTCATAGGTTACCAATCCGCTGTAGACGTTTCCTTGGAAGCAGTACGTTATAGATCCCACCGCGACCCACGGTTCCAGATTCTTTACATTTGAGTGCATCGCAAACCGTAGGGTTCCCCCATATTTTGGCGCCGCCTCTGCAAGTCCAATAAATCCAACTGCTAGCAATACTAGTACTAGTAATACGTAGACTCTCTTGAGCATCTTTTCTACCTCCTTTGCAAGTACCACCGAAAGCCCATGCTTACTGTTGTGTTACTGCTCTAGAACATCCGTCGATTCAGAGCTCAATCACCTCCTGCACCTCCTAGGTTGCAAGTTATTTCACCCACATTCATCGTCTTGGTCTCTTGTTTTGTGCCTGTGGATGGTTGCTTCTGTGAAACGATGCAGGATGTTGGAGAAACACCTCTGTGGGTGGCTCGGAATTGAGTCGTGCCAACAATTGCATCTGCGAGGTCAGCATTTCTTTACCCTTTCATTATTGCGTTTTGCGCAATAGAGATACGATTATAGTAAAGAAAAACCCGACTGTCAAGGCGCGCGTTGTCTCGCTAGGGGAAGAGGCACACCGTACCGTTGGCTACGGATCAAGCGCTACGCTGTCTGCGCAATCGAGGCAACACCAACACGTATCTATGGCTCCACCTGTCCTGCTCTGGGTTCGCATTGCCGGTCGGGGTAGGCTACCTTTAGAGGTGGATCGATTCCATGGTTCAGGTGACAGGGAGTTCGGCCGTTTTGTAGGATCGGCTGCAGGGGGAAGGCATGACAACTGACTTCGACCACTTCGTGAAGGAGCTTCAGCGGCAGATTATCGAAGAGGCGCGGGCCGTCTATTCGGACAGGGTGATAAAGGAGTTCTCCAACCCAAAGAATGTGGGCCGGTTGGCCAAGCCCAATGCACACGCAACTGCACGAGGTTGGTGTGGCGATACGATGGAGATCTACCTGCGGCTGGATGAGGAGAAGATCGAGAAAGCCAGCTTCATGACGGACGGCTGCGGGCCGACCGTGGCCTGCGGGAGCATGCTCACGGCGATGGTGCAGGGTATGTCACTGACGGAGGCGGAGAGGATCAGACCGCAGCAGTTGATCGATGCTCTGGACGGCTTGCCTGAGGAGAGCGTTCACTGCGCCGAATTGGCGGTGACGACGTTGCAGAAGGCCATCGGCAACCGACCTCATGTCAGGGACGAAGCTTCTGTGTAACGGCCCACTCGACCTCATGCGTTCGGCGGGGCTGTGCCCTACGCTTGCTCCTCCATCATCAGCGTCTCGGGCATAGAGATGAGTAGGGGCATCTTGATAAGGAGGTCAAGACCAATAACGGCTAGAAAAACATATTGAGGTCCGACGTTATCCCAAATAGCCCCGGCTACATACGCCGCACACGCTGCAAGGCACATCCTGAAAAGACGCAAGATCCCTAGCCACTTGCCCATCAGTTCAGCCGACATGAGCTCAACTGTCATTGCCCCAGCAACCACCGACGACACAAAGTAAAAGCCTTGCAAAATACCTGCTACTATCAGGACGCCTCCGCTGGGCGCGTAGATGAGAAGCAAACTGGAGATCCAAAACAGAGGGGTGGTGAAGTAGAGCACTCTCTTGCGGCCAATCTTGTCCGCAAGCCGCCCCATGAATACCCCGAACACTAGAGGCGTTACTGCAAAACCGGTAACCATTGCCCCAAGCATGAACTCGTCCGCTCCTTTAACCAAATGGGCGAACGGTTGAGTAAAAGGGAGCACCATCCCCATTGGCAGGTAGTTTAGAGAAGAAACCGCTATCCATCGTCTCAAACGGGGTCTTTCCTTCAGCACCGTGGCCAGCTCGCGCCAGAATGCCTTGAGGCCAGTCGCCCCACGAGTTCCCCATTTCCGATTGGAGAGCTTCCCAAAGATGAGAAAAAAGGTGGCAAGAGTCCCTGCGAGACACACAAAGAATATAGGTCTAATGCCGCCAACATCGGCTCCCCCAAACTTCCTGACCAGGAGTGCACCCAGTATGGGAGCAGCAATGCCCAGTAAACCTGCCGCTACTGTTTCACACAGACTCATCCCCGTGGCGCGATCTTTGCTGGCTAGGGTGTTTCCACAAATCACGCTGCAGCTGACTCCACTGGCTGTTTGTCCCAACCAATAGGCAAGCATGGCGAAAATAGCGATGTGCCAACTCCGAGCGGTTCCATAGGCCAGATACGACACAGCAAGAAGGGCAATGCCGACGAGATACACACGCTTGACGCCGTAGGAATCGATTGTCCAACCAACAAACGGACCGATCAGGCCCGCCAACCCCATTCCGAGGCTGTTGACAATGCCCAACTGCGTCGCGGTTGCTCCCAATGCTAAGGTATATACAGAGATGTAAGGGACGACCATCTGGTAGAAGAACGTCGACAGTGAGGACCTGACAACCGTTGTCTTCCAGTCACGATCCTGCCTTCTTACGAAATTAATTCCGGCAGCAATAGCGCTTGCCGACTTCTCGACGAGTAGCATGATCCAGTGCCTCCCAGGCTTCAAGAAACCCCGGTTTGATGTAGGATCTTTCCCCAACGCCAGATTGATACTGGTACAAAAGCTGCGCTCCCAGAAGACCAGGCGCTCTTGAAATCCTCCGGACGCGATGAGCTTGCTCGCTGATGTCGATCCAAGCCAAGCGCTAGGCCTGGCTTTTCGGGGGATTCCCGCCTCCCTTTTGGCCCCTCCACGGTTTCGGCGAGGAACACGCCCTTCCTTGTGGTATGGGGAGGGCGACTTTCCTTACTCGCTTTCGGAAAACCGTTGTTGTTCAACGCGATTCCAACCTTGTCAGCGAGATCGGCAATGCCGGGTGACGCAACCAGCGGCGTCGAGAGAACAAGCATATCAGCGGCTATCTCGTCGCCGCCTCCGTTACATGCGACGACGAAGCCGCCTTGTGCTTCGTTGCGCAGACTCACCGATGAAGCCGTGACGAAGGACACACCTTGGCTTTCCGCCTCGTAGCCCTTTCCTTTCGTCTTCGGGCCGCCGGAGACGACGAACACCTCCGCCTGGGCGTCCCGCTCCCGGGTTCCGAGCGCCTCCGATGCGGCTGTCATGAAACAGACTGGAGAAGACTGGACCTTGCCCCCATCGAAGTCCTCGCAGACGATCCATGCCAGCCGCCTGGGAATCGTTCCGTCGTCTCGCTTGACCACTCCTCCGGTCGGCCCCAACCCCGAAAGGAGCCGCTCGTATTCCAGGCAGGTCAGCACGTTGGAATTCTTGCTGTACCCGAACTGCTCGATCCGTTCGCCCTGTTCCTTTTCGGAGCCTGTAGCCAGGATGATCGCACCGACCTCGAGTTCGACCTCCGTGGGCTGTTGAGTGAAGTCCACCGCTCCGGGAGCACAGGCCTTTGCGCACAGGGGCTCGTTTCCATCCCCGCATTTGCCCTCCATGATGTAGGTGCATGCATTCGGGTCGATCACCGCTTTCCTCGGTGGGAAAGGCGACCAAAAAGAGATCGCCTTGCTCGTACCACGGTCGAAGTTGAATGCCTTGGGAACCCCACCAACTGGACAAGCGGCAAAGCATTCGGTACACGCATTGCACTTGGCAGGATCCACATAGCGCACCTGCTTGGCCACCCGGACCCTGAACCCGCCGTCTACCTCTTTGACATCCTTTAGTGCGGCAAAGGTGATGAGCTTGACGTTTTGGTTGCTGGTCAGCTCGAGCATCTTCGGTAGCAGGGTGCACGTGGCGCATTCGTTGGTTGGGTACATCTTGTCGAGTTGTGCCATGGTGCCGCCGATCGTGGCTTTCTCTTCCAAGAGAAGAACCTTGAACCCCTGCCCCACCAGCTCGACGGTCGCACGCATCCCACTGATGCCACTGCCGACGACGAGCACGGCACCTTTCATCTTCGGATTCTCAGCCATCGTGCGACCTCTCTTTCTTTCTCCTCGTTTCCCCCTTGTTCCTTACACGGGAACTCAACCGGCCTTGATTGGATGATCTACCCCTAACTACCGTTGCCACTGGTACTCGTTGGCGCAACACGTCCTGCCGAGTTTGTGCCTCCGTGAGCCCCGCCAGTTAGAATCATCTCGCAAGCACGTCCTCATGTGTCCTCGAGACGGCCCTTGTTCAGGAAAACCCGCCAAATGTGCAATTGCACATTTTAGTGTAAGACACCGCAACTGGCAATTCCGCTTCCGAGCAAGGCCCGAGACCAAACAGGTCCCATAGAACGTAGGATCACCTAGATCGAGATGCCCATCACAACGAGAAAGCGGCCACACGTTCCGGGTTCGGCCCCCGGGCTACAGATTACGGGATTCGAACTCAGACTCTCTCCCTTTCCAAGGGATTATGAAACCTCTTTTGGTTAAGGAGGGTTTCAGCATGGCTTAGATGTCAACGCAATGTGAAAGTCACTGCCCGGAAGCGTCTCGATTTCTGGATGAAGGACGATATAAAGGCAGTCTCTTCCTAGCGATAATCCTCCCGCGGTGGGCTCCAGGAGTCGTGGACCGTGGTCGGTTGGTTGAGGATCCGAGCGCCGTGTTTCACGCCCGACGGGATGACGGCGCCCTCTCCGGCTTTGAGAATGCGCTTTTGGTCTCCGAGCTGAAACTCCATCGCTCCCTCGATGACGACGGAAATCTGCTCGTGGGGATGGTCGTGCTCCGGGACGATCGCGTGCGGTTCGAGCTCGAAGAAGGTGATCATCACCTTGTCGAGCGAGACCGCCTTTCGTCTAACCCCCGGAAGCATCTCCGTCTCCGCCAGCTCCGAAATGCTGAAAAAGCTCATCGCATGTCCCTCCTTAGCTAGATTTCGTAGCTCAACATCCATGGTTCAGACAAAGGGTCTTGCCCCCAAAAGGACCTCGCCGGCGACTGCCCCGTCACGGCTTGTGTGGTTTCGGGGAGAGGGCCTCGTCGGACTGCTCGGCGAGCCAAGTACAGAACCGATGAAGATTCTCCGCTGCGGCCTCGAACAGTTGGGTCCCCTTTTCTGCGGTCGCGGTGGAAGGGTTCCCCACATTCCCGGCCTCGGAGAAGTCGATGGTGTCTCCC
>CAZDDA010000158.1:0-3517 GCA_964504085.1 uncultured Thermotogae bacterium
GGGCATAGCGGACACATCAACCCAATACGGACATAGGGGACGAAACGGACATCGAGCCACGGGCACGGTTATCCACAGGTTATCCACACCTTGTGGACAACCGTGTCCTAATCCACAGGGTTATCCACATGCTGTGGGTAACTTGTGGATAACTCACGCGCTCGGCACAACTGCGACAATTCGGACATAACGGACCGCAGCGCATAGCGGCCTCGCATCTGCCCAATATGTCCGCATATGTCCCAATACAGGGGGTATGTCCGAATATGGGGGCCTACGCCACCTTCGAGGGGAATGGGCAGTTGGTCACGTTTGTCCGATTTGTGTGGTTCGGCGGCTTTGTCTACCTTTGACCGGGGGTGTGCCGGGGCTGGGTGTGGGGTTATATATACTAATCCTCTGGTGATGTTTCTGTCACACCCTGTTCGGAGGGTGTATGGTCCCTGTTTATGCTGTTGATTGGGGTTTTCGTTGCGGGCTGCTGATTTGAAGCGGTGGGGTAGGTATTTTGAGGCCCGTAATCAGGGTGTGGGGGTTGAGCAGGCTGCTCGTAAGGCGAGGCTTGCGTCTTCTACGGCTTATCGGTTTGAGCGTGGGGATCCGACGAGTGGTGGTTTAGAGGCGGCAGCCACGTTGGGTGTGACTTCTGTTGCTGGGAATCTGGTGGATCAGCCTTTGTCGCCGGAGGCTTTGAAGGCTTTGGAGGATTTCGCGTTTTTCCGGTTGCGGTATTTCGGTCGTAAGTCTACGCCGTGGCAGGAGCGGGCCGCGTATGAGGTGTTGAGGCGGTTGGAGTCTCAGGATCGTGAGTTTGTGGTGATGAATGAGCCTCCTGGTGCGGGTAAGTCCACTTTGTTCACGCATGACATTCCGACGTGGTTGATTGCTAGGGATCGGGGTATCCGTATCCAGATCGGGTCGCGTACTGAACGTCAGGCGCGCATGTATGCGGGTCGTATTAAGAAGTCGCTGGAGCGGGATGTGCCTATGAGGGCGGACGCGGACAGCATGGAGCGCGGTATCGCTTTTGATGCTGAGGCGTGTTTGCAGGATGACTATGGGGCTTTCAAACCTGAGGGCCGGTCGGATATGTGGCGTGCTGAGTCGCTGGTGGTCCGGCAGTTGGACGGTATCGCTTTGGACGATAAGGAGCCGACGGTTTCAGCATGGGGCCAGGATTCGGGTTTCCTTGGTGGCCGCTTCGACTTGGTGATCTGGGATGACCTGGTGGACCGGAAGAACATCAAGACGGAGGAGAGCCGGGACACGTTGAAGGAGTGGTGGGATTCGGAGGCTGAGACTCGCCTGGAGCCTGGTGGCCTGTTGATCTTGCAGGGTCAGAGGATCGCCATGAATGACCTGTACCGCTACTGCCTGGACAAGAAGACCTTGGACGAGAGGCCGAAGTACACCCATGTGGTGTTTAAGGCTCACAATGAGGATTTGTGTACGGGGGAGCATGACAACCTGAAGCCGTGGCCTGAGTCGTGCCTGCTGGACCCCCACCGTCTCCCGTGGAAGGACTTGGAGACTATCGCCCACAACAACCCACGGGCGTTCGCTGTGATGTATCAGCAGGAGGACGGCGACACCATCGGCGGCCTGGTCGACCCGGCCTGGATTAATGGGGGTGTGGACGCTGACGGCTACCCGGCCCCCGGCTGCTTGGACCGGAACCGCAGCATCGGTGAGGTTCCCCATCATCTGTCGAACGGGGAGGGCTGGTCGTTTGTCACGGTGGACCCGTCACCGACTGAGTTCTGGGGAATCATCTGGTGGGTGTACGACCCTGACTCTGGGAACCGCTACGCCGTAGACATCATCAAGCGCCGCCTCAACCCAGAGCAGTTCCTCACGCTGGACCTCAACACGTTCGAGTGGGAAGGCGTGCTGGTGGATATGTACCAGTACGCGAACGACATCGGCTGCCCCATCACTCACGCGATCTTCGAGATCAACGCGGCCCAGCGCTGGTTCCTCAGCCAGCCGCACGCCCAGAAGTGGATGGAAATGACGGGCATGGCGTTCGTCCCCCACACCACCTCTGTGAACAAACAAGACCCAAAGTTCGGTCTTGAATCCATCGGTGACTTGTTCCGGCAGGGCCAGATTCGTTTGCCGTGGGCCGACCCGAGCAGCCGATTGAAGACCAATAACTTGATTGAAGAAGCCGTTAGGTATCCTGACTACGACACAACTGACTTAATTATGAGTACATGGTTCGGCAAGTTAGCGGTTGAGAACCACTACACTCCCAGGCGAGAGGGAATGTACACAATGGCGCGACCCTCATGGCTGGGTAGGCATCGCGGAATGGTAGGTGCGTTTTAATGCGTAGCATTGACGAAATCCTGGGCTTGTACCGGGAACGCTCCAAGCACTACATGACCCTGCATAGCAAGATGAAGACTATCCAGTCTGTGTACAACGGCACGATGCAGATTCCTCTGCCGGAACTAGAGCAGTCCGAAATGCCAAGCGTCCCCAACCTGCTCGCTCAGGGTGTCGATCAGATGTCTGGTCGCATCGCTAGTGTCATTCCTACTGTCACGTTTGCCACCAACTCCGATTCGCGCGCCGAGGCTCGTCGCGCTATGACCGCATCCCGTGTCACTACTGGCTGGTGGCAACTGGATCGTATGCCGATGAAGTTGAAGCAACGCGCCCGGCACATGATCGCCTACGCCATGAGTCCGTGTGTCCTTCGCTGGGACACCAAGAACAACCGACCAATGTGGCATATCCGTCACCCTCTAGAAACCTACCCCTCTACCGACATCGTTCCAGGTCAATGCACACCCACCGACGTAATCTTCGCCTTCCGGCGCAGCGTCGGGTGGCTAAAGAGCATGGGGTACGGGGCACAAGCCGCCGCTGTTTCCGGCAAGTGGGACATGGCACGCGACACCCAAATGCTTCTCCTCGAATACATCGACGCTGACGGCACCGCCCTGATCCTCACCGCGCAGTCAGCGGATAGTGAGGAGTTCTACGGGTACAGCCAGGGCTACGGGGACTCGGGGAAGATGAAGGGCGTAATGCTGGAGTACGTCCCGAACGTCATGGACCAGATGCCCGTAACCGTTCCCATGCGTATCACGCTCGATGGACCCACCGGACAGTTCGACAACATGATCGGCATGTACTACCAGCAAGCGAAACTCATGGCGCTGGAGACTATCGCCGTCGAAAAAGGCATCTTCCCTGATACCTACCTGGTATCACGACCCGGTGAGGTAGGTCGTTTCCTCGATGGACCACATGACGGACGAACAGGAATGGTCAACATCATCAGCGGAGGAGACATCCGAGAGGTACAGTCACAGCCCGGATACCTCACTAACCCAACGATTGACCGACTCGAAAGAAATCAGCGCGTTACTGCTGGGATTCCGGCAGAGTTTGGTGGAGAGTCATCCACAAACATCCGAACCGGACGACGAGGAGACGCAGTCCTCTCCGCAGTAATCGACTTCCCGGTGTCGGAAGCGCAGGAAACTTTCGGTTTCACCCTGGA
>CAZDDA010000158.1:3617-5783 GCA_964504085.1 uncultured Thermotogae bacterium
CAGTAATCGACTTCCCGGTGTCGGAAGCGCAGGAAACTTTCGGTTTCACCCTGGAGCGCGAGAACCAGGTTGCTATCGCTATGGCGAAGAAACTGGACGGCAACGCAAAGCGCACCATCTACGTCGGTGTCGGTAACACCAGCAAGGCCGTGACGTATGTTGCGAACAAGGTGTTCACGGAAACTGAGCATGTCGTGTCCTACCCGGCAGCAGGAACGGACCTTAACTCGCTGATGATTGGTCTTGGGCAGCGTGTCGGCCTGGGAATCATGTCTAAGGAGACAGCAGCAAGCCTCGATCCGTTCATCGACAACCCCGAGCAGGAGAAGGACCGGATTGTTGCGGAAGGTTTGGAGCAGGCACTCGTCGCCGGTATCCAACAGCAGGCCGCATCCGGTCAGATTCCACCGATTGTTCTGTCGAAGATCATCAACCTTGTCGCTAACGACCGCATGGAACTAGCGGAAGCACTAGACAAGGTGACAAAGCAAGCCGCCAAGGAGCAGGAGCAGGCCCAGATGGAGGCCGCTCAGCAGGAAATGTCGCCAGAAGCAATGGCAGCAGGCCCGACTTTGCAAGCGCTCGCTGGCGGTGGCGGCCCCGAAACGCAATCACCTATTCCCGGCCCGAGCCAGGGACAACAGGATTTGCTTAGCCTTCTCTCCACATTGAAGCGACCCACAACTGCAATGGGAGGTGTGTAATGCCTCGCGGCGGAAAGCGCAAAGGAACACCCGGCAAGGGCTACTCGAACCGTACCGACTTGCAGATGACCTACGACAATGCCGACCAATCGGCAGCATCGGGAGGAATGGAAGCGCCACGGCAACCCCAACGTGCCGCCATGTACCCCGAAGACACACCCATGCTCACCGATCCAACCCAGCGGCCTAGCGAACCCATCGCATCTGGCCTGCCGGTTGGTCCTGGTCGTGGAGCAGAAGGCATGGACCCGCGCTTGGAGGAGACTCGCAAGTTGAAGCGGTGGCTCCCCATCATCGAGCCGCTACTAGACCAGGAGGACACCCCAATTTCTGTACGCGCCCTCGTGCGGTACATCAAGGGGGCTTAGTGTTCATTCAGCATCTTGGCGCTTTCACCGAAGCGCTTGGTCTTGAAAACGCACCAACCGTTGTCTACCTGTCGCTGGTGCCGTGGCCGAGTGTTGAAGAACGCGACGACTTCATTCGCGCACTAACCCGCAGGGAACCGGATCAGAATTATGGCTGACGAAAAGAAGCGGCATAACACCGTTTGGACGATGGAGGACTACGGCAACCTCAAAGTTGCCCAGTACCTCTACGACTTAAACAAGTCAGGGTCGTCTACAAGCGGTGGCGGTGGTATCGCTGGTATGCCGGGCGAGTTCAGCCTGGATAAGTTCTTCCCTGGGCAGCAGCCTGGCGTATCAACTATTGAAACTGAGACTGGTGTTGAGGCAACACCGGCTGTTCGTGAGACTGCTCAGGAGATTCTGCGTGACCCGAAAGCGTTTGCAGAGCAGGGTAAGCCAGAAGACGAGGATTCTCTGCTTGATACTGGAAAGCGTATCTTGTCGAGCATCTTCAACTACGAGGATGAAGCCGACCTGAAGATTGGTCCCGCGAATCTTTCCGCTGTTGAGTCGGCCTGGGACGGATTCCTTCGCGCATTCGACTGGACCTATCAGCGTATTTCACAGGCGACCGTTGCTGGTTTGTCTGGTTTGCCTGGTGGCACGCGCACTCTTAGTTGGGAAGAAGCGGGCAACGTATCTGTTGGTCAGATGGTTGTCGGTGGCCTTGGTCAATCCGTGGGCCGTGTCCGTCGTGGCGAGGGAAATGTCGGTGACTTGTTCGCTATGGCAGCGAACCCGATCACTTGGATCGGTACTGCTGGCGCTCTCATGGCTCCGGATAGTGAAGTCCAAGAAGAAGGCTGGGATATCACTAGCGAAGAAGACCGTAAAGTCTTCGAGGAAGGGTCAGAGAAGTTCTTCTCCGGCCTCACAGACTTCGGTTTCGTATTCGCTGACCCGCTGATTATCGCTGGTGCTGCAACTAAGGCCACTCGCCTGCGCTACATCGACCGTCCGTTGGACAACGAGAACGCAATCAAGACTCTTGTTGACGACGAACTCATGGCTGACATCGCCAAACTTGATGAAGCCGACGCAGCAGGCGGAAT
>CAZDDA010000159.1:0-5770 GCA_964504085.1 uncultured Thermotogae bacterium
GTCTTCGAGGGTCATCGGCAGACCTCCCAGGTCTCTTGGTTGCTTCCTGGTGATTTTGCTCTTATGATCCTCTTCTTTCTTCCTACTTCACCCCGCCGACTGTAAACAGTACTACGAAACTCGACAATCTAGTGGACGATGAATGGCAGAGGATACTCCACTGACCAAGCACCCTCCAGCCCCAAGAGAATGCCCTTCAAGGCTTTGAGAACAAGGATGCGGATCTTGGCGACGAAAGCGCCACCCACTGGAAGGTCGATAGAGGTCTGGAAGCGCCTACGGCGGTACTCTCTCAAAGGCGTGAGTTAGGCCCGGGTAAAATGACCTGGCCCCCTGAAATCGGTGCAGATGACATGCTGGGAAGGCGGTGCTTCAAGGGGGATAGCGCGTTGTTGTATGCACTGCCGCGCTGAGTGGAAGGAAGCCATAGCCGGGTCCGAGCGGTTGTCCAGCTTGTTGGCCCTACGCTAGGATAGGACTATGGATCAGCTAGGGTTCGCTGAACCCGGAGGCTCACCTCTGGCAGAGAGGATGAGGCCGATAGACCTCGGCGAGATCGTCGGTCAGCAGGAGATCTTAGGAGATGGAGCGCCACTTCGTACGCTGATTGAGCGAGGCAACTATCGCGCGTTTCTGTTTTGGGGACCACCTGGGACCGGGAAGACTACGGTGGGTTACATCCTTGCTCGGCAGTCGCAAGCGCGGTTCGTTCACCAGTCGGCCGCGCTTGTCGGAGTGAAGGACGTTCGAGCCGTGCTTGAACGTTCGCGGTTACGCCACGAAAGCGAGGGCAGACGGGACCTTCTGTTCCTCGATGAAATCCACCGCTTCACCCGCGCACAGCAGGACGTTCTGCTTTCCTATTTGGAGGAAGGGAGTGTTATCTTCATCGGCGCGACCACGGAGAACCCTTCGTTCTCGTTGACGGCGGCCCTGCTGTCGCGCTGTCAGCTGTTCTGCTTTGCGCCCCTCTCCGAGGAGGAGATGCGTTTGGTGCTGCGTTGCGCTGTCGAGGCAGAAAAGGGGCTTGGGGGGCGGTACAAGCTGACAGCGCAGGCGGAGGAGGCATTGATTGCGTTCTCCGATGGTGACGCGCGGCGGGCTCTCACGACCCTTGAGCTCTCCTGCTCTATCGCAACAGGAGTGCAGATTGACGCTGCACTGATCGAGCGAGCTCTTCAACGTAAGGGATTGCGTTACGACAGAGCGGGAGAAGAGCACTACAATCTCATCTCAGCCTTGCATAAGTCAATCCGAAATTCCGATCCCGATGCAGCCTTATACTGGCTTGCACGGATGATCGAGGCAGGAGAGGACCCGCGGTATCTAGCGCGGCGTCTGATTCGCATCGCCTCCGAGGACATCGGCCTTGCCGATCCAAAGGGCTTGGAGATCACGCTTGCCGCCCTGCAGACGGTAGAGGCAATCGGCCTTCCCGAGTGCGATCTGGCCCTCGCCCAAGCGGCGGTCTATCTTGCCTGTGCACCCAAAAGCAACGCCCTCTATGCCGCGATGACTGAGGCAAGGAAGGACGTTATGAAGCGGACGAATGAGCCGGTTCCCCTCCACTTGAGGAATGCCCCCACGGCGCTGATGAAACGGCTTGGTTACGGAAAGGGCTATCAGTACGCCCATGATTTCGAGGCAGGTGTTGCACCGATGGATTGTCTTCCACCTTCTCTGCAGGGAAAGCGCTACTATCATCCCAAGGCACACGGACTTGAACGCAGGCTTGCGGATCGGCTAGAAAGGCTGAAGGAGGGGACAGCCTGATGGAAGAGTACGAGGTTGAATTGATCGATTATTTGCGTGTTATCTGGAAAGGGAAGTGGATCATCCTCACGTGTTTGGTGGTTGCGATCGCGGCTTCGGTGGCAGTTATGTGGACACGGCCTGACAGGTACGCCGTGACAGTTTCGTACCGCCTAGATGATAGTCTTCTGTTGGCTGTGGGGATTCCGTCCATGGCTCATCAGGACATCCAGCAGGGTGCAATCAGTCCGTTGGTCTTCTCTTTGCTTGATGCAGTAAGGGCGGTGAAGGCTTCCGAACTGCAAAGCGGAATCCGACTACAGGCAGCGGCAGAAGTGGATCGCGTTCGAGTGACTCTCTCTGGGGCAACTGATCGAAAAGACCTACAGAATGCGCTTGGGGCACTCACTCCGGTTGTCTCGGAGCAGCTCACACTATGGATGGCCAAGAGAATTGCGCAAGCGATCCGGGTGAGTGAAATGAGGATCACCGAGTTGAAGAAGGGTCGCGATCGATTATTCGAACACCTTAGTGCGATTGGTGCTAGCGATCTACAGAATTACCTTGTGCTTTCGTTGGCAGGTGAATTAGCAGATTTGGAGACACAGGTTGTGCAAGAGCAGGTAAGGCTTGAGACGTTACACGAAGATGCTCCTGAGGATCTGTTTACTCTCGAGGAAATCCAGCGTTCTTCCGTCTCTCGCGTTGGCCCAAGCCGTTGCCTCACCGCGGCTATTGCTGCTGTGCTGGGGATTTGCGCTGGAGTTCTGCTCACGTTCTTCGTTCAATACCTGACTACGGTGCGGGAGAGGACGAAGAGCGACGTAAAGCGCTAGGAACCTGTTACCTGCGCGAGAGAATGGGCGGACGTCATTTCTTCTTTTCTTCGCGGTCGAGGTAGCGCAAGATCGCCTCTACGACAAGGTAGTTGATCGAGCGTTCCTTTTCCTTGGCCAGTTTGGCAAGACGCTCTACGGGACGCTTGTCCATCTTGCTTTTTGGAATGTAGATTGATAAGGTATTCACCCTGTTGACCATATTGTTCACCCCCTTTCAGATATATTAAGTATAGTACAATACACAGCGGTTGACAAGAGTCCCTGTTCGAAAGTCGGTTTTTGCTATAAGATGAATCTGATGGAAAAGAGAGTTCATGTACTGATTTCGGGACGCGTCCAAGGAGTGTTCTTCCGCGCACACACTCGGACCAAGGCGCGGGACCTCGGTCTTTCTGGTTGGGTGCGCAACCTCCCTGACGGGCGAGTTGAACTCGTTGCGGAAGGAGAAGAGGCGAAGATCGCAACTCTGCTCGAGTGGGTACAGATAGGCCCGCCGTCGGCACGGGTGGAGAACGTCCAGGCCGACTGGTCAGCTCCCCGAGGGGAGAAGGAGTTTCACACACAGTGAAAGCAGCACGGTGGCTTAGTCTTGTTTCTGATAGATATACCGTTTGATGTCGAGTTTGACGCTCTTTTCGAACGGCTGGTCGACTATTGAGAGCGACTCCTTGTTCTTTATCCGCTTGAAGACGGCAAGGTTTTCGCTTTTCTCTCGGACGGCCTCCCAGAGGTGGTCAAGGGCTGCCTCTGTTGTCTCAAATCCCAGCCCTTTGAGTACGTCCCAGTTGGGGTAGACCTGTGCACTGACTGCAGGTACCCCTTGTCGTTGCGCCTCGTACACCATGATCTCCTCGATGGCCGGGATTGTTACAAGCTCCCATTCGATTTCTTCCGGATAGACGTTCTTTCCTGTCTCCAGCACGATGACATTCTTCGCGCGTCCGGAAACGACCAAACGTTCGTTGTTGTATGATCCCAGGTCGCCAGTATGGAACCAACCTGTCTCGTCGATCACCTCGGCCGTTGCTCCCGGGTTCTTGTAGTAGCCGGACATCACGTTTGGGCCGCGACACAGCACCTCGCCCACTCCGTTTTCATCCGGGCGGTCGATGCGAATCTCAACATTCTCGATTGCGATCATACCCGGCGCTTCAGCGAACTCCTCGCACAGAGTCAGAAGCGGGGACGTCTCAGTGAGGCCGTACCCCTCCATGATACCAATCCCCATTTGGCGGAATCCCTTGGCTGCCTCCGGGCTCAACGGCGCACCGCCGGACGTGAAGAAGCGGAACTGCTTGCCGAACAGCTTCCGTTTTGTGAGTGCTCCCATCAACGTGGGAGATGCGCGGTAGATTAATCGTTTGGCGAAGCTCTTTCCGATCGACTCCTGAATCCGCCCGTACAAAACGTTGTACAGCTTTGGCACCCCGAGAAGGATCGTCGGTTTCGCCTTCCGCATGACCTGCGTGAGGTTTCGGTCAACCGCCGAATACGTTGACGCGCCTCCGGTAAGGAGCGGGGTGATCAACGTGATTGTTAGTCCATAGATGTGGTGCCAAGGAACAATGGACAGGAAGTTGTCTTCCGGGGACAGCGAGACGGCTTTCGCCGTGGTGAGGGCGTTGGAAGCGATGTTGGCGTGAGTGAGCATCGCTCCCTTGGGGTTATCCGTTGTTCCCGAGGTGTACATGAGAATAGCAAGATCGTCAGGTGAAACCGCAACCGCTGAAAGCGGTTTGTGGCCGAGAAGGAGAGCGTCAAGGAAAAGAGCCCCCTCCTGTTCCTGGGTGGGCCGATCCATTGAGACCAGGAAGCATTCCGGCAACGCATTCTTCTTGACCGCTTCCAAGTCCGCGAGCTTCCCGCCGGAGGCAATTGCGCCCTTGACTTCGGCTTCGGTGAGGATCCGTTCAATCTCGCCCTGTTGAAGTTCCGGATCAAGCGGCACCACCGCCGCTCCACAGCGAAGGATGGCAAAGAAGGCGATGGCCCACGAGGCGCGCGGCTTGGAGATGAGGGCGACTTTGTCCCCCTTGCTCACTCCCAGTTCGGCAAGAGCGGTCGCGAAGCGGGCGACCGTCTCTCCCAATCGTTCGTAGGTAATCTCATTCAGGATGAGGTGAATACCTCGGCCACGCTTTCGTTCCTTAGGAATTGGCATGCGCAGAGCAACCCTGCCCCGATGCGATGCGACTGCCTCGTCGAAAAGCTCATTGATCGTTG
This sequence comes from uncultured Thermotogae bacterium, assembly GCA_964504085.1. Taxonomy (GTDB): domain Bacteria; phylum Bipolaricaulota; class Bipolaricaulia; order UBA7950; family UBA9294; genus CAZDDA01. The sequence continues at coordinate 4,815 of CAZDDA010000159.1, forward strand.
GATACATTGTTTCCTCCTTTGTCGCGGTGATGCTCGATACCTATTGAACTAGATAAGTACTTCTCTGCCTCGATGGCAGCGATTGCCCCATCGCCAGCGGCGACAACGGCTTGGGCGTAGCGGCCAGCCACGATGCGTGCGTCTCCAGCAGCGAAGACACCGGACATGTTGGTGCGCAAGCGATTGTCAGTGATAACGTAGCCGTTCTCGTCGAGTGCAACTGTACCACGCAGGAAGTCAGTCTCAGGAATGTGACCGATGTTGACGAATAGGCCCTCTACTTTGATCTTGTCTACCTCTCCGGTGACGAGATCCTTGAGTACAACGCCGGTGACGCGGTTCTCCCCATTCACCTTTTCCACTACCTTGTTCCACAAGAAGAAGATTTTGGGATTCTCTTTGACGCGCTTCTGTAGAAGTGGCGAGGCGCGCAGGGCGCGCGGGGCGTCCTGCGGATGGCGGACCACGATCCCCACCGACTCCACAAATTTGGTGAGAAAAAGGGCCTCCTCAAAGCCGGAATCGCCCGCACCCACTTCCAGAATATGCCTACCTTGGAAGAAGTATCCATCGCACGTGGCGCAGTAAGAGACCCCACGACCCTTCAGTCGTTTTGCTCCTTCTGCAGGGAGTTCTCGTGGGCGTGAGCCGCTGGCGATGATTACACTCCGTGCCTCGACCGTGTTAGCGGTACCTCTGATCTGGTAGTGGTTGGAGATGGGTACAATTTCGGTCGTCTCGTCGAGTACAATCTCTGCACCCAGCCGTTCCGCTTGCTTGCGCATTTGGCTCATTAGATCCGACGCGGCAACTTTTTCTTCGAAACCAGGGAAATTCTCAATAAACTCGGTTTCGTTCAACTGGCCTCCGGGAACGGCCTTCTCGATGATGAGGGTGGAAAGGAGGGAGCGTCCGGTGTAAATCCCTGCGGTCAGGCCAGCCGGCCCGGCACCGAT
>CAZDDA010000160.1:0-5752 GCA_964504085.1 uncultured Thermotogae bacterium
ACAAGCCATTCAAACCAAACCACGTCCGCAACAGCGGGAAAAAGTGCAATGCCTCGGCCTTGTCCTCGAAGGTGGGAAGCTGCTTGTTGACCATGTCCATGAAGATCAGCCACGCCTCGTCGTGTTGTGCCCCCTTGTTGGCCAAGCCGTAGCCGCCCTGCATGGCAAGCGACTCCTTTGTCATGTACTCGGAGTATTCCATCCCCTTGCACTCCATCCCGATATCCTGCAGGAAGGCCGGATCCGCTCCGTACTCGCGGACAAAGCGCTCCTTCATCCGCCGAACCCCCTGGCCGACGATCGCGCCAACCCTCTCTCCCCGTCCCATCTGGTGAAGCAGTTCCAGCGCCGCCTCACCATTACCGAATCGTAGGTCCAGCCCACCGGTAATCTCCTTGTTGAGGATTCCCGCCTCGTAGCACTCCATGGCAAACGCCGTTGCAGTAGCAAAGGAGATGACATCGATACCGTAGGTATCGCAGTAGAAGTTGTACTCCAGCACAAAATCGGCGTCGAAGATCCCCATGTTGGCACTGCCTGCCGCCGTCTCGTATTCCGGGCCATCAACGATGACCGATTTGCCCTGGTAGGGGCCGGTCTTCAACGTAAAACCATCCACTGCGTGCGAACAGGACATGGTGCAGCCGAACCAGCATCCATCGGGCATCCCCTGACTGAACCGTTCTCGCCACACCGGAGAAGAGATCTTATCGGCCTCCGCGTGCGACCCAAACTGATAGTTGTTGACGGGTATAAGATCGAATTCATTCAGGATCTCGAAGATAGTCGAGGTTCCCACACTTCGCATGTCATTCTGTGAGGCATCCAGCTCAAGGATTTCCTTGGTGACTCGGGCGCCGGCTGCTTTCAGCCGTTCAGGGTCAGCCGGACCGGTGGAGTCCGCACGCACGCCGCCGGAGTACTTTACCACTAGCGCAGCGATCCGCTTATCGCGGAAGACCGTGCCGATCCCTCCGCGGCCGGCCTGTTTCATGCGAACCGCCTTTCGTTTCATATCAAAGAAACTGAAGTTGAGGCAACCGATCCGGGTGTGTTCGGCGCCATCGCCGGCAGAAACCGTAGAAACGGCCACGAGATCGCGGGGTTCCTCCGAATCGGCAAAGGCATGCGTCAGCTTCTCCGACAGGACGTGCGTGTTGACGTCCTTCTCCGGACACTCGAGCAACTGGACGACTCCCTGTCCAGCATCGACGAGGACAATGACATTTTTGTCCGCCTTCCCCTGCACTTCCAGCGCGTCCCATCCCGCGAACTTGAGGTACGGACCGAAGTAGCCGCCCACGTTGCAGTCGGTGACGCAGTCCGTAGTAGGAGAAAGGCTTACGACCAGAGATTTTCCCGTACCGGCGTACGTGGTAATCCCACCGATCGGACCGGAGCTGATCACGATTTCGTTGTCCGGGTCGTTCCACTTCGTCTTGCCGTCAATCGCGTTCCACAGCCGCCACAGCCCGAACCCACGGCCACCAATGAACTTATCCTTCATTTCTTGCGTCACCGGCCGGGATTCCATCTTCCCGGTTCCGATGTTGACATAGAGTGTCTGCCCGGTGTATCCACGCTCCGCCTTGTTCGGCTCGTACGGCATCTCTGCGATGACCCGATAGTTCGTCTTCAACCCCATCTGCCCCTCCTCGCGGTCGCTTCGATGATTGAGTGGTTGTCAGTGGCGTGAGTGTAGAAAAACCTCACGGGTTTCTCAAACGCGCCGGAGCACGCCGCGTTGTTGGATAGCTCCTCGTTGTTCCGTATGGGTGCGAAATGTCGACGTCGTATGTACCTTCCTTATCAGGAGGAGGCCACGGAACGGGAGATAAGGGATGAGATTGGGCCAAGAGGAACCGATGTCAAAGCCGCTGGCCGCTGCCGGCAACGTGGGGCGGGAACTTGATCACTTGGGAAGAGGGACAACCACGGTGGGGATCGAGGCGGTCAGAACCTGAGAGACGCCTGCCTTCCCCCGTCAAGATGTATCCCCAGAACCATTGCGAAGAACCATGGCTTAAAAGTCGACAAGCGCACGTTGAGGGCAAGGGAAAGGACTGAGAACTAACCCTAGCACGGTCTGCTGATCGATTACGAATACTGCACTGGCTGCCCCACCTGCGAAGTCGCCTGTGCCCAAGAGCACGCCTGGCCCGCCGGGATGGCGGGGCTCAAGGTGATCGAAATCGTCGAGAACCTGCCGAATGGCAAGGCGTATCCTCCCTGCCTGCCGTTTCCCGCCGAGCGTTGCGTTCTGCGTGCCACCCGCACCCAGAAGGGCCTTGAGCCGGCATATGTGAAGCACTGCATGGCCACGCGCATGACCTATGGCCCCATTCGAGGAGCTGGCCAAGGAGATGGAGAAAAAGCCAAGGATGGTCCTCCGGTCGCCGCGGTGAGCACGACGCCGACCTGGTTTGCCAACGTCTTTTCGCCTGTATGGGTGTACCAGATTGGAAAAGTACATCGAGCCCTTGAAGCCATCCGGTAATGATTGCGTTTGCAAAAGTCTGTCTGCCCAACGGACCTGAAGGCAGTTGGTGCTGTGGAGCCTGGCCGAGCCTTCTCTTTTTTCCAGGTAGCTGCTAGCACTCCCAGTTGCAGGTGCTCTGAACAGCAAGCACAATAGCCACATTTCTTGATGGGGTATAGGGTCAGGAAGGATTCTCGTGCGCATAGCCAAAAAGACAGTCGTTGTCTACGGTGTGCTTTTCTCTGCAATGCTCATCTGGGGTTTTTCCTTTCTTGCGATCAAGGATGTCATTAGCGTTGTTCCCATCTTCACCCTGCTGTTCATCCGCTTTGCTATGGCATCGATTATCCTGGGTGGCGTCGGTGTTGCTAAGAGGAGTTTGGGACTATCCAGCCGTAATCTGTTCATGTTGGTCTGTCTGTCTCTGCTCAGCCCGATCGGCTACTTCCTGTTTGAGACATTCGGCATTGCCCATACACAGCCGAGCCACGTATCGGTGATTATCGCCATCATCCCAACGGTGGTATTTCTCATCGCGCTCGTCCGCCGACAAGAGCGAGCAAGCTTGAAAAAAGGGACAGGGATTGGCTTGGCTTGCGTCGGTGTCCTGCTGATCATCGGATCTAGCCAGCAGGAGGCTGGAGCGTCCCTGCTTGGCGATCTGCTGATCTTCGGTGCGGTGTTATGCGCGGCGACCCGGACTGTCTTCCTCAAAGAAGCCCTACAACGAATCACCCCGCTGCAAGCCACGTTTTATCAATTCTCTCTCTCGCTGCTACTCTTCGGGCCGTTGGCGGCCACCGAATCCCGGGATTGGCTGGCGAGGATCACGCCGATGCTGCTGCTGGAGATGCTGTTCTTGGGGATTCTCTGCTCGGCGGTGGCCTTTCTGGCAATGCACTACGCCCTGAAACACCTATCTGCCACTCAAGTTGCAGTCTCCGCAAACCTTGTGCCGGTGGTGACCCTGATGGCCGAGATCCTTGTTATGGGCGGGCAAATCACCCTGTTCAAAGGGGTGGGAACGGCTGCCGTCATCGGAGGGGTCTTGTTGACTCGGATCGGCGAGCGCGCCTTGCAGACGACCGTTGCCGGCATCGAGGAAGGATGAGGGGGTTCCCCTGTTGAGGTAGACTGATCTGCTTGCACAGGTACGGCTGTTGAAGTCACGATGTGGTTGAATGCTGCTCGCTTCGCAATTGCCGCCGCTCTCGTCTGTGTCATTTTGTAGAGTCTACCTGGACAGTAGCGAATGTTTGAGGCGCCTCGACGTATACATGTGTCCAAGTTGTGAACGAGCGGAAGGGAGGAGAGAAAAGCTGGAGTATTTGATCATGGTGTTTCTTAGAGCACCGGCTCAACGTGGACGGTGGTCCCGAGTACATCGAGGATCTTCACTTCCCACTGGGCAGGGATCATCGCGCCTGCATGGCTGATGGCGGTCCAGATCGCACCATTGGCTTTGATTTGGCCGGAGGGGTTGAGGGGGGTGAGTGTCTCCGCGATTTGCCCCACAAACTTTTCTGGCCCGACGCTGATCGGGCGATGGAAAACCTTGCGAAGGAAGAAACGTACATCGCGACGGCCTCGCGGATGATCCAGGCCCTCGCACCTTGTGTTGTTCGCATTGCCTCTCCTTATCTCAGCTCTTTTTTCGATCTGGTCCACGCAGCGCCGCTCGTGTTCATCCTGTCGGACTGTGGGAGGACGCTCCAACGACGCGATTTTCTAGGCGCGAGGCGGATAGAGCCAGCGATAGGCGAGCCAGGAGTCGATGACTTTGGTGAGGTACTCGCGTGTCTCGCTTGAGGCGAGCACGGCGGGGAGATCGGTGGGGTGGGTGAGGGGTGAAGCGTTTATCCAGCGCTGGAGGTTGCCCGGGCCGCCGTTGTAAGCAGCGACGGCTTTGGCAAGGTCGAAGTCAAACTGCTCCAAGAGATGTCGGAGGTACCACGTGCCGAGGGAAATGTTGAGCTCGGGGTCGTCAAGGTCGTCTTCGTGAAAGGGTTGATTGAGTTTGCTCTCCAGGATCCACTTGGCCGTGGACGGGAGAAGCTGCATCAGGCCCCTCGCCCCGGAAGACGACACTGCGGTGGGAGAGAAGTTGCTCTCCTCGCGCATCACTGCCAGGACGAGGAACGGATCGATGTCGTACGTGGCTGCGGCCTCCTGCACGAGGGACCACCAGGCGAGGGGATAGGCGAGTTCGTACGCCGTCCGCGTGACTTTGTTCGCAATCGACTCCACGCCGATCCGATAGGCAAACCGATAGTATCGATGCTGGAGATACCACTGCCCGATCGCCAACCGTTCGGCGGCGTCTGCGTTGGCGAGGGCGATTTCCATTTCAGCCTCGGCAGCGGCAGTCGCCCCTTCTTTTGATAAGGTTGCAAACAGGGCATCGGCGACGCGGACGACGCTGGGAAAGACCCTCGGTGCGTCGGGAAGTGTGGCCGGATCGGAAGGCGAGCGATACGTTCCAAGGATCCAGCGAAACGCGTTCGGCAGGTCATCCAACATCGCCGTAGCCCGATCGGTTTCGTTGCGTCGTAGGTGGATCCGATACGCGCGCAACGCGGCGTCGTCGCGAACGCGGTGTGTCCCCTGGGCCAGCGCGTGGTAGACAGGTAACGCGTCGGCCTCGCGGCCCTGCGCCTCGAACAGCCGGCCTGCCCGCCAGCGGGCCTCTGGATCAGATGACGTAAGATACGCGGCTATCGCTTCTGTGGGCCGACCCAGTGCCTCAAGCAATCGACCGGCGTGGTAGGCACCGCTTGCTCCCAGTTGTCTGTAGACAGCCAAGGCGTTGTCCGATTCCCCGGCCCTCTCGCATGCGCGGCCGTACTCCCTTCGGACACTGGCGTTGTCGTCAGTGGCGAGGAACGCCTCGAAATGGGCAAGCGCCGCGTCCGCACGTCCCAGGCCAACGAGCGCGCGGGCGCGGGACAAGCGTGCCGAGGGCGTCTCCAATGATCCGAGCACAGTGAGCGCCTCTATGTAGCGCCCCACTGCGACGAGCAGCCGCGCGGCCCGTTCCGGATCTGCCTCGAGGCGGATGATGGCCTGCACGGCGCCTTCTGCCGGGAGGAGTTTTTCCCACTCGCGCAGGGCCTCGATCCGGTCCCCTGCGGCTTCCAGAGACAGCGCGAGTTCGGCCCGCAGCGACTTTGTTGAGCGCAGATCGAGGGCGGCAGTCAGATAGCGCGCTGCGGCCGTGTAGTTTACCTGTGCCAGGAAGACGCGGGAAGCGAGCACGCGCGCCTGCCAGCCAAC
>CAZDDA010000161.1:0-5693 GCA_964504085.1 uncultured Thermotogae bacterium
CAAAGGAAGCTGACCACGCCCAGGTTGCTCAGCCAGATCACCCAGAAGGTGACTGAGGAAGTTCTCAAGGCGTCGACCGCAACCGGCTCTACCATGAACACCGTACACGGCACGGGCTCTTTCCTGGGCTCCGTTGCTACCGCCATCGAGCCGGATGTTATCTCGGCAAAGATGCACTGGATGGGTCTGGGCGACGTCATCCCGACGAACCCGACCCGCAACCGTGAGGTCCTCTTGCCTTTCATCACTGGCGTAGAGCCGACCTCCTCGACCGAACCGACCACAGAGTGCGCGAACTGTATCTCTGGCGAGACCGAAGCCTGCATCCAGCACTTCCCGATGGGGAAGGTCTGTCGGCAGACGCAGACCATGACGATGGAGCGAATCATCGAGCGCCTGAATCGTGGCGACATCGACCTCAACCTTCTGAACGACGAGCTTGGATCGGATTCCCCCTGGCACCCCGGTGCATCCTATGCTTCTCTCGGTCAGCAGGGCCTGATGCAGATTGCAACGGCCTGGGCGCTGCTCTTCGAGCTCCCGCCCTTGTTCATGCACGCCCTCTCGCCCATGGTCTACGCGGGCAACCCCGTGAATAACCAGGGCGATGGCTACCGTGAGTTCCGTGGTCTAGACCTGCTGGTCAACACTGGCTTTGTGGACGCTATCGCAAATGTCACCTGCCCGGCCCTTGACTCGGACGTCAAGGACTTCAACTATGGTGATGTCAAAACCCAGCAGACTCCCTCGTTCTTCGAGATGCTGGAGATGGTTCACTACTACGTCCGCCACAATGCGCAGCGGCAGCGGCTCACTCCGGTCGAGTGGGTTGTCACTATGCGCCCCGAGCTCTGGCAGATCGTGTCGTCCTTGATCCCGGTCCAGTCAATCCTGGCTGCGATCATGAACATGTCGATCCCGACCAACTACTCCATGAACATCGACGGGCAGACCATCGTCAACGAGCGTGAGAAGTTTCGCCGTGACAAGGTCATCCCCCTGAACGGAGAGATGGTCAAGGTGGTCGTGGACGACGGCATCGCGGAATTGAACAACGCGAATGATGCCAATCTCGACCCTGGCGAGTACGCATCTGACGTCTACCTGCTCCCGGTCAAGTACCTGGGTGGGCGAGATGCAATGCGCATCGACTTCAAGGACTACAGGTTCATCGCTGGCGAGATCGCGGCAACAAACGATCTCTTGGGCGGGCTGCACTCCTGGTCGCCAGATGGTCGCTTCTCCTGGACGTGGGTGAAAGACGGTCCATGCTTCTTGCTCAGGGCCAACATCGAGCCGCGTATGATTCTGAAGACGCCACAGCTTGCTGGGCGAATCCAGAATGTCAAGTACGTGCCGCTACAGCACCTGCGTAGCCCGGACCCCGACTCCAGCTACTTCTACAAAGGTGGGGTCAGCACTCGATCACCCACTAGTTACTATTACTGAGTTTCAACTGTCAGGTAATCTGTACTTGACAACAGAACGAAGTTGTGGTATACTAGCTCTAGTGATAATCGTAAGCTGGGGGAGAGGGATACTCCCCCAGCCCCAAAAAGAAAGGACACTAGAGCATGGCAGGCAAGAGATGGACGCAAGAACAAGTTGAGTACCTTAAAAAGTGGCATGGGATTAAGAGCCCGCAGGAAATTGCAGATGCAATCGGTCGCAAAAAGCAATCTGTAAATGACAAAGTATGCCAATTGCAACTCCCGAGTGCGCGACAGGATGTGTGGTCGGAAGCGGAGCTAGAATTTTTGCGAGAGCACTATCTTGAGCTCGGTGCAGAAGAATGCGGTGTTCGTCTTGGGCGTACAAAGAATGCAGTGCATGGGAAAGCTCGCCAACTTCGGTGCGGAAGAGCCCCAATTGGTCCTCGCAGGGATTGGACGGAAGAAGAAGATCAATTCATGCGGGAGAACTATCAAAGGCTTTCCTGGGAGGAGCTCGTTGAGCACCTTGGGCGCACAAAAGGAGCAATTACACAGCGGTCGAACTTTCTTGGAATTAAGAAGTACGTAGATCCATATCCGTTTTTTGAGGAGTGGACTGAGGAAAGTGCTTACGCAATTGGGTTTTGGGCGGCAGATGGATGGATAAACAAGCGGGGCGACGAGAGTATCAGAATTGGTTTTGGGCAGAAAGACCATGACATTTTGTATGCTCTGAGGGACACAATCGGTGCAGGGCGTATATCCATCAAAACAAGTGGAATGGGGCATTACTATATCCAGAGTGTCAAAATCTACGAGAGGTTGTGTGAGATCTTTGGGCGCGATGTTTGTGGGAAATCTCATACATTGACGTGGCCTGATATTCCAGATGAGTATGTTCGTCACTTTCTACGAGGCGCAGTAGATGGGGATGGGGCGCTTTGGAAGCGCAAACAAGATGGCTTGTGGGAATTTTCATACACTAGTAGCTCCAAAGAGTTCGTCGATATGCTTGTTTTCTATATTGGCGAATTGACTGGTATCAAGATTACAACCACAGACCAAAAGCAGGGCGTATGGCACTCTCGCTGCGTAGGCATCAAGGCCGTCTGCATTGCGGACTGGCTCTACCGAGACTCAAGTATTGCTCTCGAGCGAAAGGCGTGGATTGCTAGGGAGATGATGGGAACTCATGGCCAATGTCGCGCAAGTAGCCTTACTCCCAAGATGCGAGAAATGTTCCCGCATATCATTAAACAGTATAGAGTTATATAGCTAGAAAGGAAGCACCGTGCTTATCTGTAAAGCACCTCTTCGCGTATCCCTCTTCGGGGGAGGGACGGATTTCCCCGAGTTCTACGAGAAGCACGACGGCACGACCATAGTTTCATTCGCAATCACCCAGTACATGCACGTCATCTGGAACACGCGCCCCACCGGAGGGTGTCGTCTGACCTACAGCGAGGTCGAGGAGCTTCCAACATTCGAGGACGCGCAGCATACCCTCGTTCGCGCATTCGCGCAGAAATATGGCATTGAGGAGCCAGGCACGCTTTCTATCATCTCTGACCTCCCCAAGGGTACTGGACTAGGCTCGTCATCGTCGCTATCCGTCTGTCTAACCCACCTCTCCGGGGCCTGTCGTATGGGGAGCTTCAATCTCGCCACGACATCCTATGAGGTCGAGCGCCACATCACTGGTTGCGGTGTCCAAGACCACCTTCCCGCAGCGTTCGGTGGGTTCAGGGCATACCAGCTAATGGAACGCGGGTTCATTCCCATGCGTACAGCGCCAATCAGCCTCTGCAGTCAGATCGAGGACTATGGAGTCCTCTTGTACACTGGCATCACCAGGTGTGCGCAGGACATTCTCCCATCTTGGAAAGACGAGGCAGTGTTGCTGGACCTGAAGTCAATCGCTAGGGTTTTTCGGCATCGGATTGTCGAAGCGGATCTTTTCCTGACAGCAGATCTCCTCAAGGAGACATGGAAGATCAAGTCCAGCATCCCGAATGTTGTGAGCGAGGAGTTGATGGCGCAGTACGACAAGGCAATCAGCCTCGGCGCGATGGCAGGGAAGCTCCTCGGTGCGGGGGCTGGCGGATGCTGGTTTTTCCTGGTAGACAGGCTTGAGCGCGAGTCTTTCGTCGAGAAAATGGGGCTCAGGAGAATCCCGTTCAAGATCGCAGGTCCTGGGGTCAGAAAGAAGGAGATATGAGAAATCGTGCAGTATTCCTAGATCGAGATGGCACCCTTATCGAGGACAAGGGCTATCTCGGGGATCCCGATGGGGTGGTCTTGCTTCCCGATGTTCCGAAGCGAATCAAGGCCATCTGGGATGCCGGGTGGTACCCGATTGTGGTCACAAACCAGGCGGCAGTTGGGTACGGACATATCACAAGAGAGGATGTAATCAAGGTCAACCAGAGAATGGTTGACCTTATCGAGGAAGAAATGCTGGTTTTTGTAGAGGATGAGTTGGGGGAGCGCGATGGGCAGGCTCCTGTTTTCCCTGTATTTGCAGAGGCGATATTCTGCCCGCATCGGCCAGAGGATGAGTGCTTCTGCCGCAAGCCAAAGCCTGGGTTGCTGTACGCAGGCGCGGCAAGGTTCGGCATGGACCTGCGTGAGTGCCTGATGATTGGCAATGCTATCACCGACATCCAGGCGGCAAAGGCTGCGAACTGCCCCGCGTACAAGGTAGTGAATGGTCTGGGCGATTGGGACCCAAGGCAATTGGAGAAGCTATGATCTACGTTGATGGAATCGAGTACGGGAACCCAGAATCGTTTGCAGGCACCGTTGAGTTTGTCAATAACTTTTGTAGGCTGTACAGCATCGCCTATCCTGGTTCTTCAGCCAGCAGTACCTTTGCGCACATTGTTCTTGACGATCTGAATCTTGAGGACAGTTATATTCATTGGTGCCTTGAATGGGAGCAGATACGGCGATGGATAGACGAGGAAATGGGCCTGATCAATGATGACTGTGGTCCTCTGTTTACACAGGTTGCGCTGAGAAGGCAGGTACTACGGAAGGCAGCAGACATTATTCGTTTTCTCAATCTCCTAACCACGATTCCAGAGGAGTTTCGTGTGGAGTACGTCGATGATTAAAAGGGCGTGGCCGGAATCTATAAGATATCAAAACGAGAATCAGTTTTATTGTAGCTGTGATGTGCCTCAGCTTTCATTCAGAGAATATGCGACGGGGGCATTTGTGTGCAGGTGTGGCAGGATGATCCCGTGTGAAAAGTGTCTTTCCTCTGGGGATGGCTATAGGCTTGCAGAATATGAACAACTTGACGGCTTTGTGTGTTGTAGACATGCTGAAAATGTAGAACTCTTGCCTTCGTGGAAGATGGGGGGTATGCCTTGATCCGCATAGGCGATCTCAAGCTCGGTCCAGAGGAACGCAAAGCTCTCCAATATGTCATAGACCGTGAGTGGCTCTCGGAAGGCCCAGAGACTCGTGCCTTTGAGGATGAGTTCGCAGCCTACGTCGGCACGAAATACTGCATCGCTGTTTCTTCCGGCACAGCCGCCCTGATGTGTGCCCTGACTGCCCTGAAACAGGATGACCGCTGGCACCTGTCCTACGTCCTTCTCCCGGCCCTGACATTCGTAGCTGATGCCAATGCTGTTTCCCTCTGCGGACTCGAGCCCGTATTTGCAGACGTGGACCCGATTACCTTCGGCCTGGACATGGGTAGCGTGGCCTTTGGCACCCACTTCGACTGTGTCCTCCCTGTCCATCTCATGGGCTACCCGGTAGACTGGGACTATATCGTCGAGAATGTCAACTACTTACGCCGTGGTGTGCCTATCCTCGAGGATGCTTGTGAGGCGCATGGATCGTCCATTGGCTCTGACCTCTGCGGCTCTCTAGGAACGCTCTCGGTATTCTCTTTCTACATTGCCCATACAGTCCAGGCGGGGGAGCTCGGCTGTATCTGCACGAACGATCCTGAGCTCGCCAAGTCCCTCCGCCGAATCAAGGCTCACGGTCGTCTTTGTGTCTGTAGAGAGTGTACACGTAACACTACCGGGTGTCCCTATATCGAGTCTGTATCTCTCGACCCCAGGTTCCTCGCTCTCACACCTGGCTACAACTTCAAGGCGAGCGAGTTCCAATCCGCCATAGCCAGGGTTCAGCTTCGCAAGATCGAGGAGAATATCACCCGGAGGTTCTACAACCGCTTGCGCCTGAACGAGCTTCTCTCCGATGTGGATGAGCTACAGCTTCCACCGGCATATGATA
>CAZDDA010000162.1:0-5685 GCA_964504085.1 uncultured Thermotogae bacterium
GTTGAGAAGTCTCTCAAGGAGATGTTCGGAAACGGGATAGCGAGCGAGAATATCCTCGCGCACGAGCAGCGCGTGCGAAGCGATGTATCGGTTGATCACAAAGCGCGAGTTCTCCTGATCGAATTGCGCGTAGCGGGGCAAATCCTCTCCGGCGACCAACCGTATCGGGGCTTGGCAACCGGAAAGCTCCACTCGTGCGATCCGACCGTCGGCGAGGAGTTCAGGGAGTGCTTCGAGTGCTTTCGATTCCCCCCGTTGGTTCAGCTCGTCCTCAGCGAGATCTCCGATTCGGCGGAGGAGTTCGACAAGCTCGATCCCATCCCGCGCTCGATTGGAAAGATTGAGGGATTGCAACCGCTTCTCCATGACCGCCAGTGCCTCCGGATCGAAGAGGTGAGTTGCGGTCTGTCTTTGCAGCATCGCGAGCACGGCGTGGCGATCGACCTTGCTTTCATCGGCAACGGGCTTCGGCTCGTCCCATTCGTAGAGGTAGAGGGCCGTGAAGTCAAACAGGAGCGAAGAAGTAAACGGCGTGGGTCTACGTCCTCTCCGAACAAACAGCTCTGCGTCTCCTTTTGTGACTGCGTCCAAGAAGGTGGCTAGTTCTCGTATCGGAAGCAGATCCTCGATCACTTCGCGATAGGTTTCTGCGACAATCGGGAACGAGCTGAATCCACGGGTCAAGGCGTAAAGATCCCGTGCCCGCAATCGCTGCAGCCAGAGTGGGGTTCTCCGCCCCGGCCGCAAACGGGGCAGCAGCAACGCTCGTGCTGCGTTTTGGCGAAAGTGCAGTCCGAAAAAGGCCGAGTCTTCCAGTTCTTCCATGATCAACGCTTCCACATCGTCTGCACGGATCGAACGGAGAATGCTTGCGGCCTCGTCGACGGACATGTTGCCAAGCTTGAACAGGATGCCAGCGTCGGAGTGGATGGCAAGAGGTGCGTCTTTTCCCGCTCTGCGAAAGGCGGCAAGCGCAGCGAAGAGGAAGGCCAAGTGAAACGCCCTCCCGAATGGTGACAACAGCGCAAGTCGTGGCTCTCCGATTTCGTCGCAGAACGCGTCGAGAAGGATCAGTCTATCATTCGGGATCGTCCCTGCTTGTTCGATTTGGTCCTTCAGGTACGAGCTTACGTTCCGCGCGGCGGCCATGTCCAGCAGGCATTCCGCTGTCAACCAGCTCTCGAAGTCCTCTTCGCCAAGACGCGCATTGCATTCTCGAAGGAACGTCCCGAAGTATCGGCCGAATTCAACATCGCGACCCAGACCCTCGCCCCGCCAAAACGGCATCTGGGCAGCTTTCTCCTCGGAAGGTGTGACGATCACCCGATCGGTGCCGATTTTGCGAATCTGCCATCGGCCGGTACCAAGCAGGATTGTCTCCCCCTCGCGTCGCTCGTAGATGAACTCCTCGTCGAGCTCGCCGAGACGCGTCTTCCCGTCCTTCAACAAAACCGGGTATTGGCCGGTGTCAGGGATTGCTCCCCCGTTGATGATTGCCACGTGTCGACTTCCTGGAAGCGGATAGAGCCGATCGTTCACCCGATCCCAGGAGATTCGCGGCTTCAGTTTGGAGAGAGCGTGGGTGCGATAGCCGCCAGCGAGCATGTCAAGAACGGAGCAGAATGCTTCCCTCGATAGGTCGTGGTAAGGAGCGGCCCGGCGCACTGTTGACAGCAAGTCGTCGACCTGCCGCTCCTGCACGGCGACCATTGCCACGACCTGTTGAGCGAGCACGTCCAACGGTCTTTCGGGGATGTGTGCCGCTGAGATCTGACCGCGATGCATCGCGCTGGCCAAGGCGGCCATTTCCAGCAGATCCTCGCGCGTTTTGGGAATCAAACGGCCTTGACTTTGGGCCCGATAGACGTGGCCGGCACGGCCGACCCGCTGAAGGCCCCGGGCGACCGAATGGGGGGACTCCACCTGACAGACGAGGTCGATTGCTCCCATATCGATGCCCAGCTCCAACGAGCCGGTGGCCACAAGAGCGGGGAGGCGGCCGGCCTTGAGGTCCTCCTCGATCTGCTGGCGTCTCTCTTTGGATACGCTGCCGTGATGGGCGCGGACGAGTGCATGTCCCGCGCGCTTGTTCAGTTCAGCGGCAATCCGCTCTACGCTGCGACGGTTGTTGGCAAAGATGAGGGTTGAGCGATGCGATGCGATCAATTCCAGCAACTGCTCATAGATTGCCGGCCAAATGGAGGGGGCCCCGTCCTCGTCATGGGGGAGGAGGGTCAAGTCATCCACCGGCGCGATCACCGCCAAATCAAGCCCCTTGCGCATGCCTGCGTCGATGATCTCGATGGGGCGAGGACGGCCCGCATCATCGTAGCCAGCAAGAAACCGAGCAACCGCCTCCAGCGGCCGCTGCGTGGCCGACAAGCCGATTCGAGTGCATGGTCTCTCAACGAGATCTTCCAAACGTTCCAGGAGCAGGGAAAGGAACGTGCCACGCTTGTTCGGACAGACGGCATGGATTTCATCGACGATCACGGTGCGGACTGTCCGCAGAATTGTGTGCGCCCGTTTTGAGGTAAGCAGAAGGTGAAGCGATTCGGGTGTCGTGATCAGGATTTGTGGTGGTCGTCGTAGCATCTTTTGCCTCTCGGCCGGCGATGTGTCCCCTGTGCGTACACCAACCGTTACCGCAGGAAGGTCTATCCCAAGACCACAGGCTGCGGATTGGATCCCCTTAAGCGGTCTGTCAAGATTCCGTTCAATATCGACCGCCAATGCCTTGAGTGGAGAGAGGTACAGCACTTGGACACCGCTTAGGATCTCTTCGCGCTGGGGACGTTCGATGAGGTCGTTGATGGCGAACAAGAACGCAGCGAGCGTCTTTCCCGAGCCGGTCGGTGCAAGTATTAGAGCGTTCTTCCCTCGTGCGATCGTTGGCCAGCCGAGGGCCTGGGGAGGTGTTGGATCAGCGTAGGTCTCGCAAAACCAGCGCCTCACCGCCGGATGAAACAAGTCGAGTACGGCCACATCGTCGTTCATCCCTCCCATTCTCGCGAAAAGCTAGAGGCTGCGCCACAATGCACCACGACCGGACAAGCGCCGGCTCGGGCAGTCATCTACATTGCATCCGTCCGATCGTGATGGGAACGGATAGGTCCTGGTTGACATGGTCCCAGTTATGTGATAGGGTGTGGGCGTGGCTGCCTGATAGTGGCGAACCCAACGGAAGTTGGAGACGCAAAGCTACGGGACTTGAGGGGGGTTCCATGGTTGCCGGATTGTCGAAGGTAAGCACAAGTCGTTCGTGTCACGTTTCCGGGTGGGGAGATTCGATCGAGTCTCATCAGCGCCCATCGTGCCGCGATGTATCTTCACTCCTTTGTGCCAGCACGTTGCGCCTCTCCGAATCACATGCCGTTCACACACCGGACCAAGACATCTTGCCCGAGGACGAAACGACGCAGGCGGCTCCAATGTTTCCTCGATCGGTCGGGGAATCCGATCCTATGCTAGCTGTAAATGGCAGCACGTCTGTTGACGGTCCACACCAGACCGGCTAGAAAGCCCTCCTTGCTCCACACCTCCTTCCGCGGGCTCCGGGCCCACCCAATAGGGGCCCGCGGTTTTTTTGTCTTGGGGAGATCGGCCCGCTATCGTGGTCCCGATGTGGCCTCGGCCTGGAAACACTCATGCACAGCGCATCCTCGTTACTCGAGGCACGTGTCCGCAGGGAGGGAACAACGGACATGTCGCTCATTGCACGCTTTGGCTGGTTGGCTTAGGATAGGACCTCAATGGGAGACCTATCCGTCGGACCATTAGTTATATCACTGTCGGTGTTTGCCCTGACGTATGCGGGAATCCTTTCCGAAAAGGTCCACCGTACGATCATCGCCCTTACCGGCGCAGTTGTGATGATCGCGTTTGGGCAGTGGTTTTCTTTCTTTGACGTTCATCAGGCCGTTGAGGCCATCGACTTCAACACCATTTCCCTGCTGTTTGGGATGATGATCGTTGTCGGCCTGTTCAAGGAAAGTGGCTTCTTCCAGTACCTTGCCATCAAGGCGGCCAAACTTGCGCGTGGAAAGCCGTGGCTTTTGCTGGTATACCTGGGCTTGGTGACCAGTCTGGTCTCGATGGTCCTCGACAACGTGACCACGATCATCATGATTGTTCCCGTGACTATATCCATGGCTGACATCCTTGGGATGTCGGTGCTCCCCTTCCTGGTGAGTGAGGTGCTGCTATCCAACATCGGTGGGGTGGCCACCCTGATTGGCGATCCACCGAACATCCTGATCGGCTCAGCTGCCGGTTTCAGCTTCACGGATTTCCTCACCCACCTCGCACCGATTGTGGTCATAGCATGGTTGCTCGCTCAGGGGCTCCTCCTTTTCATCTTCCGCCGCAGTTTGGCCCGCCAGCCGACAAACGTCGCTCACCTCATGGCGATGAACGAACGGCGGTCGATCACCGACCCGCTCACCACTAGTCGGATGTTAAAGGTGCTTGGGTTCACGATTCTTTTGTTCCTCATCCACGATCGGATCGGTTTTGATCCAGGCTTGGTCGCTCTCACCGGAGGATGTCTTGGCCTTCTATGGGTGAGACCAAATCTCGAACAAATCCTCAATCATGTTCACTGGGACGTACTCCTGTTTTTTGTTGCCCTGTTTATCATCGTTGGCGGCTTGGAGGCAGCGGGCGTGCTGCAGTTGGCTGGTAGAGGGATTGCACACCTTACAGGGCACGGACTGATCCTTGCTGCTCTTGGGGTCTTCTGGGCGGGAGCGCTGGCCTCTGGTATCATTGACAATGTCCCGTTTACAATTGCGATGTTGCCGATTTTGAAAAGCCTCGCCGGACACGGCATTCCGGTACCTGTTGCCCCCTTATGGTGGGCCCTTGCCCTTGGGGTGGGATTTGGCGGAAATCTCTCACCAATTGGAGCAACGGCGAACGTTCTTGTTGTCTCCATCTCCGATGGCATGGAGGAGCCGCTTACCTTCAAGCGGTGGCTTGCAAGTGGATCCACCGTTGGTTTTGCAACTTGCGCCCTCGGTAGCCTCGCCCTTGTTCTCGCCATTGAGTTGGGACTCATTTAGAATTCCTTTCGAGGTGATCCGATGCCCATCCAATTATCATCTTGGCTTGAGTTGATCGACACATGTCAGTTTGGGCTTCCAAAGATCGGTGCCGCTTATCTCTTGCACGGCGGTCGATGTGCCCTGATCGACACTGGAACCCCGTGCGCTTCGGAACGAGTCAAGGACGAGCTTGGATCGACCCCCCCGGAGGTGATCCTATTGACGCACATCCATCTCGACCACGCAGGCGGCGTGGCGGCACTCGCCGAGACGTATCCCGAGGCCACGGTGTACGTTCACGAACGCGGCGTGCGGCACTTGGTGGACCCAACTCGGCTGAATGCGAGTGTCCGCGCGGCGACGGGGCCGTTGGCCGACCTCTACGGCGAGATGGAAGCGCTGCCTCCGGAACGGATCCAGGCCCTACGAGACAGGGACCGGGTCGATCTCGGGCAAGGGCTCGTGATCGAGGCAATCGACACGCCGGGCCACGCACCTCACCACCTCTGCTTCTTCGAGAGATCCCATCGGACGCTTTTCTGTGGGGACGCAGTGGGGATATGGCGTTTTGGCGAACACATCCCGGCAACCGTGCCTCCAAGCTTCGATTTGCAGACAAGCTGCCGTGACCTGGACCGAC
>CAZDDA010000163.1:0-5663 GCA_964504085.1 uncultured Thermotogae bacterium
GAGTCCCCTCCAGTCCCCTGGAATCCCCCCCAGTCTTGGAGATATTTTGGAGACAGACCAATCCACACAGACCGAAACCTAGAAGCGCACCTTCCAGCATTCCACGATTGTCCCCGAAGTCTAGCGGGAGTATAATTTCCCCTCAGAGTGAACGCACGGTCTCGCTAGTGGGAGTTGAGTGATGCCCTCCAAGAACCCTCCGAAGCCGTACAAGACAGGCTTGCTTGCCTTAGACCCTGTTGAAGAGCCGAGACCGCCTTATAGGGGAAAAGCCTGGCGTGCAACCCTGGAACCGTACCGGCGACGCCACGGCACGCGTATGCGCACTGCGGACCCCGAGGTCGTCCTTTGGGCGAGCCGCCTGGAGAGCGCGCAGCGAGCACTGGACCTAATCCTCGGATCACACAATCTCTTGCTTGGCCAGGCCTTAGCCCTGCCTGACGATCTCTGGGCATTCAACGAGGAAGAGATCGCCCACATGCCGGAACACGAGAGGCCTAAGACTCAGGCTTTTCACTTTGGCTCCGGTACAGTGCGACGCGCGTGCGCGTTGGCTGCAAGGGCATCGCACCGCCGTAAGCATGTTTACGCTATAGCGAAGTATCGGTTCAGCATGTCGGTATACTCGAGTTTCGCTGTGGATCTACAACCTTCCGCTGTGCACCTGCCCACCACACGACACCCAGATGACCATGTTCGGTTCTCTCACTGCATCATCTCAGCATACTCGGTGCTCGAGGAGCTGGGATTGGAGGTGCGAGCCTCCCAGCGGCAACCGAGCATGGTGGGAGGAAAGTGGAACCCGACGGTCCTGAGTGACCTGCAACGTCGGCTGCGCGCGTCGAGGATTGACATTTCCGTCACGGAGACGTGGACCATGCGAGCAACTCCACGCAAGATCGAGCGGGCACGTTCTCCGCAGACTCGTGGTAAGGAGGCATGGGCTTGGGGACCGATCCGTGACTCCGAAATCGAACTCGTTGACGCGATTGCGTACGCGAGCTGGCTACGCAGCAAGGTGGCTTCTCACAAGCTGTCAGAGCTTGCAGCCAGCCTGTCGCCCTATGATGTGGCCAATGTCCAGGGTCTGGCGAGACGTCTACTTCTTGAGACTCTTGGGTTCTGGCCGATAGAATGAGAGGCGGTGGAGGTATGCGACTGGAATCGCGCTCCAAGAAACCTGTCCCTTTGGAGGGGAGGTAAAGTGATGAGTCAAGAGCAGGCGTGGTTGCAGGTTTTGTATGTAGAAGCCTGGAAACAGTACACCCTCGAGGACAACATCAGCCAGCGACGGAGCAATCTGTTCCTGGTTGTTCAAGCTGGTCTTATAGCGATCCTGACTGGTGTTTCCGGTTGGCTTGTTAGGATCGAGCCGATAGAGCTGGGCTCAGATCGGCTCTGGGTCGGCCCAATCCTCCTCGGGGTGATTGCCGTTGTCATTGCGGCCTTCGTCATTCGTCTGCTCGGGTACTGGAGAGAAGTGACGAGGGCAGGGCAAGTGTGGCAGAAACTCAGGTGGGTTGCGATAAGACGTATTGAGAAGGAAGCTGATCTGTGTTCCGTCACACTAGCCGGCCTCGAGAAAGATTGGATAGAGTTCTCCCGGCAGAATTCTGGCAGAGAGTACTTTCCCTTCCCCGACTTCGAGGAACTCAAACACGATGCCATCCCGCCGGCGGTGAAGATCGAGGGTTGGCAATCTACCTTGAGGGTGATCGCCATGGTGCAAGCGTTCTGGTACGTCATCCTCGGAATTGGACTTGCGCTTGTCGCGGTTCCAGCTGTCTTGGGACTCTTCACATAGGGACCAAGCAAGCCTCTATTGCCTCCACCGACTTGTTGGAACGCTTGGAGAATCGGTATGCATCCCCCCGGCGGCGGCGTACACCCCGATTCCTCTCCAATCCCCTGGAATCGACCCGGTCTTGGAGATATTTTGGAGACGGGGATCGACTACTGGCTACGGGCGCAACGGAACCCGAAGTACGCGGTCGACGGGTAGAACCAGCCCCCCCGGTTGGCGCAACGCAGGCTGCCGCCGAGGCTGTCCCACGAGCCGCCGCGCACAAACCGATCCAAGCCCGCCTCAGGACCCACCGGATCGCTCACTGCCCCCGTGTCCGGGTAGCAGGTGTGCCAGTCGTTGCACCACTCGAACGCGTTGCCCGCCATGTCGTAGAGCCCCAGCGACGCAGGAGCAGCCGGATAACTCCCCACGGCCGACGCGGAGCCCACGCAAGTACTGGACGGATAATCGTACCAGTAGTTTGCCCGGCTGCAGTCCGGCGGCTCATCTCCCCACGGGTAGATCCGCTCGTCGTCGTACTGCGCTGCGTACTCCCATTCGGCGTCAGTGGGGAGGCGATACCCCGCGGCCGCGTACGGACTTCCCCCGTTGCACTCCCACGTCGAGTGATCGTACGCCCGCTCGAGGCCTGACTGCAGGCTAAGCCAATCACAATACGCCGCCGCGCCGTACCAGGAGAGCCCTGCCATCGGATAGTCATCCTTCCCGGAGTCAACCGCGAATGTCCCATCGCTGAATGACAGCTGACAGTTCGCGAAAGACAAGTCGACCAGCTCGACGCTGCTCCCGTCCAGGGCGTCGTTGACCGACGAAGACGTCGCCGTCACGTATCCTTGGGCGTATGCCCACTGGACCGCATCTCGGTACTCCTTGTTCGTCACTTCGTATTGACCGATGTAGAAGGCGCGCGTGAGGGTTACTTGGTGCTCATACTGTCCGCAGTAAGCAACGCCATCACCCATCATGAACGTGCCCGCAGGAACGAGAACCATGCCCGAAATGGGAGCGCCGTTTGCCGGCTCCGTTGGCTTCTCGTCTTCCCCGCAGGTTGACGTGAGGACGAGGAGGGGAAGTAGCACAGCGCTGACCATCAGGATTCTCTTGGACTTCATCCAGCACCCCCGTAGCGTCGTGTTGCCAGATTCGTACCCATTCTAGCGCTAGCCGCCATATCCGCCATCTTTCGAGTCCCCTGGAATCCACCCCAGTCTTGGAGATGTTTTGGAGACGGCCGCCGAGCGACCTTGGTTTTTCTAGGTTTTCCTAGGTCTAAGAAACCTAGAACCTGCAATCGGCCGAGGCCGTTTTCTTACCGTTTTCACCGTTTATAAAACGGCCCTGCTGCAGCCGCGAGTCTGCATTTCTGCGCTTCAAGAATGCGAGGAGCTGACAGTCGTCGTCGGTCTGGAAAGCCAGTTTTCTGCAGTTTAGGAAACTGGCCGATTCTCCCTAAATGCCCCAACACATAGGACAGAAACCATCCGTAAATGACCGCTAAGAACGGATAGGTCTTACATCCGTCTGACCCGTCAGATTGACGGCCGATTTTGCCATTTTCGACCTTTAAGAATGGCCATCGCTGACATGTCTCGGCCTCCGTTTTCGACCGTTTTCAAACGGCCCGGCCAGCCCTTTTTACGCTTGTTTTCAGGGTACCGTTCCACCGTTGCCGGACGGTGGCAGTCTCGGGGTCCGTGGTCCGGGAATAGAGGCCGATTTTCCCAAGGTTAAAGGGGCAAAATCTGGCCGTGAGCGCGATTTCTCGGCGCGTGACTGTCTAAGGTCGAGAACTCCCCCTGGGGACCTTGTCGGTCTACTCCCGGAATGCAGACTTGACCTTGGTCCACGTCGTCTTGGCCGCTGGGACAGGACCACCTGGCCACGGGCCCTGACAGCGCCATTCATATCCGTCGGGGGGATGGGTCCAAAGCTCGTTTGAGACAGTAATGAGTGTGATGCCTCCGTAGAAGGCAATCTCGGATATAGGAACGGGCGGGTCGTCGTCCGGTGTGCGCTCCCAACCCGTCCACGTATCCAGATTCCAAGTGAGACCGTTCTCGTCAAGGGCTCGTCTTGGCATCTCGCTGATCGCAACAATTCCAGCCCGGTTCTGGACGATTGTGCCAAATGCTGGCGTCGGCCCCTGTGAAGTCATGGCCCCGAGTTGGAACGCGGCAACCAGCGCGAGGATTCCGATTGACGCGTACATGAAGCGTTTCATGGTGACCTCCTAGCGGTAGAGTGCTTTGAGAGAGGACCAGCTGGTTCCTTCCACTACAGTACCCCCGCAACCGACTGGCCAGGCACCGATCAAGTCACATTCTGGATTCGGCGAAGTGAACGCCGCGCACGGAGATCCGCACTGAAGGTAGAAGTTCCCGTTGTCGGGATCGCAGAAGAGCGGGTCTGCGGAGATGTTGCCGTTGATACCGTACTGGTCTGCAATGCAGCCCACCCAGTCGCCGCCCGCATTTCCGTAGAGGGTGCAGCATCTCAAGCCCACGCAGTTGCCCCCCACGCTAGTGACGGCTGCGCCGGTAGTACCAAAAGCGATGATCGTGTTCTCAATGGTGGGATAGCCGCCACTAGCGTAGATCCCGCTACCAGTGCCAGTCCATGTACCTGCATCGTTTGCGAACAGAGTGCAGTTCGTCAGTGTCGGGAATGAGTTATGCGAATATACAGCCCCGCCTGCCGTTTCCGCCACATTGCGAAAGAAGGCACACTGGACTAGCGACGGGGATGCAGCAGAGCAGTAGATCCCCGCTCCGTGCGTAGCTTCGTTCTCCAGGAAAACGCAGTTGACGATCCTGAGCGAGGAGTCCAAGTCGCATCGTATTCCCCCGCCATAATCACTTGCCACGCCCCCGGTGAATGTGAAGCCTTGTACACTCGCGTGCGCATCAACCCCACTGCAGTGGAGGACTCTGCCGAGTTGCGCAGCATCGATCGTCACGCAGTCGGGCTGACCTGTCTTGCTACGCAAGCAGAGGCCAGACTTCATGAATAGGCTGTGCTCGTAGTAAGTTCCACATGCAACGAGCACAGTGTCGCCAAACGATGCTGAATCAATACCGGACTGAATGGTGGGGCACTGGTCGGGGATGTGCCATGTGGCCGAGTAAGCAGAGGATGAGATCAGGAGGAAGATCGCACAGGGGATAACAATTGCTGTTCGCATAGCGATTTCTCCAGCAGAAGGCCGTGCCATACGGACCACTCAACACCTCAATATTGTACAATGTCTGACTAGAACGTACAAGTAGGTTCTCCTTCGTGCCAGAGTTCCAGAATCGTGGGGCCCTGTTATTATATATTAATCATATCGTTTTTATATTTTTTTCTTGACTCGTGGCGGGCTTGCGCCTATAGTGGCTCAATGAGGAGAGAAATGTGATGGCTCGGCGCAAGACAGAGAGGAAGCGGTTACTAGTGTCAATGCCGCCCGCGATGTATGAGAGACTTCGAGAAGTAGCAGATCGCAGAGGCGTGACCATGACCGAAGTCTGCCGACGGGCTTTAGAACTCTTCTTCCACGAAGACGATGAGGAGAAAATTAGGATACACGCTATGAAGCACCATCCTCCGAAGTATTCGCCAGAGCAATGGGCAAGAATGGCGATCGCAGTGAAGAGGTTAGAGACCTTCATGGACACGCCCGACCCAGAAGATGAAGAAGACGAAGACGTGACGGAGGATCCGGAAGAACCTGACTAGTGTGTGTTGCACAAAGAAGCCGGACGACCGGTGCTGCGAGAAAGTGGGCAGATGCACCTCATGTCGCTGGCAGACATAGAGGCAAAGACGGGCGAGTCTCCCGCTAGAGATACCTCGCCCGCCGAGTCAGAAACAGGCA
>CAZDDA010000164.1:0-5611 GCA_964504085.1 uncultured Thermotogae bacterium
GCGATGATGTTGCCGATGATCGTCGGGGCGGATCCTTCCAGAATGAAGAGCCCGTTTTCATCGTTTGAAACGAGAGTGTTGTACTCAATTGACGTGTTGCTCTCTCCCTTGACAAGAATACCGCTTGAGCCGTTGTTGTAGAAAGTACTGCGCAGGACACTTCCTCTGCCTCGATCCTGGACGATGATGCCGAACTTTTCGTTTGCCCGGAAGGTGTTTCGTTCAATCACCGGATCGGCGAGTTGAGTGATGGCGGCGCCGTTGGTGTTCAGGAAGACGTCGTTGTCTACGGCGGATCCTTTTGCCCGATTGTCGTAGTGAAAGCCGGTGCGCAAGTTGTGGTGAAGCGTACAATCCTCGATGGTGACCTCGGCTCCCTGTGTGGCTGCGACCCCGTTGTATTCGTTGTTGCCAATGTCGCATCCGGTAACGGTGAGTCGGCCTCCCCAGGCAACCGCGCCATTCTGCCCGTTCCCGTGGACGGAGCAGTCGGAGACATTCACGGTCGATGTGCCGGAGATGATGATGCCGTGGTAGCCGCCGCCGATGACCTCACAGCCGGAGATCGTCACCGTGGACGAATCGATATCGATGACACTCGTATTCGCGGAACCTGTGTAGCGGATTGAAAAGCCGGTCATCGCTCCGGAGGAAACGTCTTTGGCAGTGACCACCGGGTCCCTTCCTCCATAGGTGAGGATCGTCCGGTTCTTGCCTGCACCCTGGAGGGTGACCTCGCATTTCAGCGTGATCCGTTCTTGATACGTGCCCGCCTCCACTACGATGGTATCCCCGCGGCGTGCGGCGTTGATTGCGGACTGGATCGTGCGATACGGTGCACCGCTTTTGCCTACGATGAGCTGCCTGGCGTGGACCGGCTGGAACGCCACGAAGCACAAGATCACCACAAGCAATATACGAAGAAAGCGCCTAGCATTCGTCATCCAAGTCTCCTTCAGTCTCGACGGCACTTGCAAACCCTTCACTCTCCGATCGTTGACGAAAAAACCTGCTCTTTTCCGTTATTCACTATAGGACAGTCGATTGGTATGAGCAACTAGGTCTGCCTGTTGCTGCGTGCCGCCTATTTCGAACTGCCAATGGGAGGGATAGCAGTTGCAACTGCCCGCCAATCAGTTCGCTAGAGCTCTAGACAAACAGAATTTGGAACGCGTGCGTTGCGTAGTGCCGGGTGTCGCGAGAGGGTCGGTCTTTCTCTGCGAGAGAGGCCGTAGGACAACGCGATTGGATCCTTCTCAAAGGGTCCCGTTAAGTCGATGCGCTTTGCCGCTTCGCCGGTCGATAGCGGCGGTAGAGAAAAAGGTCGGTGGTGATCAGCACGATGTTGAGAACGTAGAGGGCGATGACCCAATCTCGAGCGTAGAGTGTCTTGTGGATCACACCGCTCACATAGCCCAGACAGATGATCACCATGAACACCGGGCTCTTGCCGGAGACCTGCTTTGTGCGGAGGGCCTTGATGATCGAGACCGGCCAGCCGGAACCGAAACAAACCAGCATTACCACCTCAAATGGACTCATCGATCTAAATCCCTCTTTCCTTGGGCTACTCCAAGCAATTGATTCACTTCGGTGTCAGTGTAGGCGCCCTGACCGGGTCGTCGCAAGCGGCGCCGTTGGGTAAGCGAATCCGTGTTTCAGTCAATCGGTTCTGGTCCTACTTTGAGAATCTGCCCGGCAAACCGGTGGACAGAAAGTGGACTGACGGGAAGGGCCGGTAAGGAGTGGCAGCCTTTTCGTGTCTCCCCGCCGAGGGAGCCTACGGCGACTGACTGGAAGAACTTGGGTCGCCGTTTCCTCCTAGCGACTGCCGGGATTGACTACAGTGCCTGTGCGCGTCAACAAAATCTGTATAGCAAACAACAAGAAACTCCTAGACGTCGGTGGCCTCACGGTGTAGATTACAGGTATTTTCCCCTGTAGGAGGGATACCATGAAAGAGGATCAGCTTGGACTGAACGAGAACCGGAGGAAGTACCGTGAAAAGTTGTTAGAGGCACTCTCCGCGGATCTCCCTGCGGTGGCTAAGGGTGTTGTGGAGTTAGGAAACGCAGCGTATGAGGACGGCGCACTCAGTGCGAAGACAAAACGATTAATGTCTATGGCGCTGGCGCTCGGTGTGGGCTGTCGGAACTGCGTCTTGTCGCAGACGAAACACGCCGTGGACGAGGGAGCAACGAGACAGGAGTTCCTGGAGGCCATTTCGGTCGTGCTGTCTATGCGGGGAACCACCGGAGTGGGCGAGTCCCTTCGGGTGGTCCAGTTGCTGGATGAGCTCGGGAAGTGGTGAACCTCGGTGCAAGCAGCCCGACAAACGATGGTACGGAATGTCGTGGCAGGATGCCTTTATCTGTGGCTGACCTGGAATACCGTTGACCAAGGTCTGCGTTGCCCCATCGGGTCTCCCGTGCAAAGACCCTTTAAAATTAGATCTGTACCCGGGGCTGGGCGTGAACGTGGTTCAGAACTACCTGGCCTTGTAGGCCACGGCGTCTATCTGGATGAGGATCTCCGGTGCGAGAAATTCGGAGATAATCGTCGTTCTCGTGGGGTACCCGTTCGTGAAGACACGTCTGTAAACGTCTTTCACTTTCTCGGACTCCGCGGGATTCCTCAATAGAACCGTCGTCGTAACCATGTCGTCCAGCGTGAGGCCGGCGGCTTCGAGGGTTGCGGCCAGGTTCTCAAAGCAATGCTGTGTCTGTTCTTCAACGCTTTCCGGACATCTGCGCTTGTTGAAGTTGTACCCGTCGTGGTGCGACGCGAACACGTAGTCCCCGGCGACGACACAGGATGAGAATGTGAATCTCCAGTCTGGATTATTGAGATCGATTCGTTCAATCTTCATACAAGCATCTCCCATATCTGCGTTGCGGCTGCCATGGGCTCTGGCCTACGATTAAGCAATGCTCGTGGATCCGATTGTCCCGGCGAGCGCCGGATACGTCATGTGCTCATCCTCTCTGTTGGTTGACGCATAGGGTAAAAAGTGGAAAATCATTCTACCGACCTGAGTGACTAGGGTTCCGCTGCCTCGGTAGGTCTGGACCGAGCGTCACAGAAGCGATCGTGCGTAGCACCTTATCGGATAAAAGCCGGGAGGGGTTAGGTCGGCGGCGAGTGTGCGGCGCTGCCGCACGAAAGGGGTGCTACGATGCGTTTGTCTCCGCACAGCCGCGCCATTTTGCAGGCGCTGTTTGTCACGTTTCTTTGGTCGACCTCTTGGGTGTTGATCAAGCAGGGTCTTCGTGAGATTCCGCCGCTGATTTTTGCTGGCCTTCGCTACGCCATCGCGTTCGCGATTCTCCTGCCAGTGTTGTGGACGCACAGGCACGAGATGCGGGAGCTGACTCTTGGGCAGTGGGCACGGCTGGGAGGGTTGGGGTTGGTCTTCTACGCCGCAACGCAGGGCGGTCAGTTCCTCACGCTCAACTATCTTGAGGCGATCACGTTCAGTCTTCTTCTGAGCTTCACACCCGTATTGGTCGCTCTTGCCGGGGCGTCCACACTGCGGGAGTTGCCTTCTCGAAGTCAGTGGCTGGGCATCCTCGTCGTCCTGGGCGGGGCACTCTTGTACTTCTCTCCGCTGTCGGTCTTTCGGGGCAGTGTGCTGGGGTTGGTGTTGGCCGGCGTCACGGTGTGCGCCAATGCGGCCGCTGCCCTGCTCGGACGTTCGGTGAACCGAGAGAGGATGGCCTCACCGCTTGTGGTCACGGCGATCAGCATGGGAATCGGTGCGGCCTGTCTGCTCGGCGCCGGTTGGGCCACTCAGGGGCTCCCTGCGCTCAGTCTGAAAGGATGGGGGATCATCGTCTGGCTCGCAGTCTTCAACACCGCTCTGGCGTTCACACTGTGGAATCGAACGCTTCGAGTGCTTTCCGCAGTGGAGTCGAGCGTCATCAACAACACCATGTTGATCCAGATCGCCGTGCTTGCGTGGCTCTTCTTGGGCGAAACGCTCGGCGTACTGGAAATTGTCGGTCTGGGCCTCGTTGCTTTGGGAACGCTGCTGGTGCAGTTGCGGCGAGCACCGACCGAATCAGCGGAGACCGGGAGATGGAAACGCTAGCCTGCAGCTCTGCACCATCCGATTTTGCCGACCGGCGTTAGATACACTATGAATTCATTCTTGTGATTGGGCTCAATCATCCGATCGTCGCTACGCTCATGATTCCCTGGAGCCTCCGCCAGGGCCTCGAAGGCCTGCGGGCAGAAGAATGCGGCCGCGAGTGACTTCAAAGCCCTTGATAAACTAATACACGACCTTCAGCTAGATGTCAGGAGAAGCGGGGTCCGACTTCAGTACATTCTGCCTGGTCTTCTCTCTACTTGACGTGGTCGCACCAAGGCCATAGCCTCTCTTAGACAACGAATTGCAGGGGAGGCGGCGATGGCGCAACAACGATCCGAACCCTACATCTGGGTGACTTGGCTGACCAAGCTTCTGGCCGGCGAAAGTCAGTGCGAATGGTCGGCGTGGTACCGCGCGCACAACACCGGCTACGACAAGGTTCCCAGCGACTTTGACCTCGCAACTTGGACGGTCGAACATAACGATCTTGTCAATTCGCGTCGCGAGCAGCTGCTCGACGAGGGCTACGACGTTTACGTAGAGGAGGAGAACGCCTTCAAGAGGGTTGGCAAGACGGGAATTGTCGTATCGGGAAAGCCCGATATCCTGGCAATTCGCGACGGCAGAGGCGTCATCGAGGATTGCAAGACCGGAAGGCCGCGAGCATCGGACCAACTCCAAGTTCTCGTTTACATGCTGCTTTTGCCCATTGGCAATCCTCGCTGTGAGGGCGTAAAGCTCTCCGGTTGCGTCACGTACAAGACCCGCTCGGTGGACATTCCCTCCTCGGGCCTCAATGACGAATTCAAAGGCCGTTTCGTCGAACTGGTGCAGAAAGTTGGAGGAGACAAGCCCCTTCCCAAGGTGCCGGCGTGGTCCGAGTGCCGGTGGTGCGACATCGGCCCGTCCGATTGCCTGTACCGGGTGGACGAGCCGCCGGAATCGGCCGAGGCGCAGACCGATCTGTTCTAGAATCGGGACCAATCCGGAAATCGGGAGGGTCCTCTCGTCGGCAAGGAGGCTGACATGGAGAAAGACGTCATCGTTTCGCAGATTCGGGCCGCTCTGAAGATGCTGCGTGCGGCCATCGAAGCCTGCCCTGACTCGCTGTGGAACCGGGAGTCGGACGACAACAGGTTCTGGGTGCTGGCCTATCACGCGTTGTTCTTCGCTCATCTGTACCTGTTCCCGTCGGAGGATGCGTTTGAGCCGTGGGAGGCGCAGATCGAGGGGCACCCTCAGATGGGACGGGAACACCTGGGCGATTGGACGAAGCTACAGCCTGAGGATCTTTACACGAAGAGCGACGTGCTCACCTACTGCACGTACGTCGAGGGCCTAGTCTCGGATCGAGTGGAAACCACCCCCTTTGACGAGCCGATCGACTTCTACTGGATGCGGCAGCCGTGCAAGCAATCTGAGCTTCACCTGTACAACCTCCGCCACATTCAGCATCACGCCGGACAGCTCAGCGAGCGGCTCCGCCAGACAACGGGCCGCGGCATCGACTGGGTGAAA